>JALYRN010001001.1 GCA_030855295.1 Myxococcota bacterium
CGCCTTGCGCGCGTGGAACCGCACCCAGGTCGGGCGCAGCATCGCGAGCACGCGCAGCGCGTCGTCGATCGACTCCCTCGCGAGCGCGGCATCGACGCCGGTGCGCAGCGCCTCCCGCACCGACGCCGCCCCGCGGCTCGCGGCGCGCAGCGTACGCAGCCACAGCTCGAGCTCGCTCTCGCCCTCGACGGGACGCGCCTCCGCGCGGAGGAGCCACGACGCCCGCAGGATCGGCCCCTCGATCGCGCGCATCGCCTCGCGCTCGAGCTCCCCGAGCACCAGCGCATCACGCACCGTCGGTGCGGCGTCGAACCGCGCGAGCGCCGGCTCGATCGCGGCGAGCGCCGCCAGCACCTGCTCACGATCGTCTCGCGGGATCGCGCGCTCGGTCCACACCCGCTCCTCGGCGAGGAACGCGGTCGGCTCCGGCAGCGCGAGCGGCTCGGCGGTCGCCAGCGAGCGCGCCGGAAGATGCAGTCCCAGCGGGAGCGCACGATACGACGGCCCCGCCGCGCTCTCGCCCCGCGACAGGAACTGGAACCGGACCCGCACCTCCATCGGGCGCGCAGCTCCGAACGGCGCGCTCTCGAACAGCGCGAGCACGTCCCCCGAGCCCTCGAGCAGACGGCGCTGCACCCGCTCGAGAAAGAGCGCGCGCGACGCGCGGTACGGATTGCCGCCCCCGACCACCGCGCCCATCAGGTTGCCGAGCCCGAGCCCCATCGCCTCGTACACGAGCGCGTGATCGAAGCGCGGGAACGACGGCGAGACCGACGCGCCCGCGAACGACGCGTCGCTCGGATAGTGGCGGTAGCGGTACGGCGCCCATCCGCGCCCGTCGAGCGTCGCCTCGAACACCGGCACCCACTGCCCCGGCGGCCCCGACTCCGGACCGAACACGCCGTACGCGTGCACCACCCGGAACGGCGCGAGCGCGCGCACGATCGCGAGCACGGGCGCCAGGACGCCTCCGCCGATCCGCCGGAGGCCCGGCCAGTACATCCAGCTGCGCGAGACCCAGCTGTGGAAGGGCAGGTGACAGAGCCCGAGCGCCAGCAACGCGCACGCGAGCACGTGCGGCGCGTCGAGGGCGAACGGCGGTCGCGCGAGCGCGAGATCGAGCGCAGACGCGGTCGGCGTCGCGGCGATCACGCCGATCGCGATCGTCGCCACGTTGAAGAACCCGAAGTTGCCCGTCAGCTGGATCCCGAGCATCAGCGCGCCGACCAGCACGGTCGGGATCCAACGCAGCGCGGGCGGCCCGAGCCACAGCCACGGGCTCAGCACCTCGATCAGGAAGAGCACCGCGAGCGCGGCCTGATGGAGCGGCAGCGGCAAACGCTGCAGGCGCAGCCCCAGCGGCCGCGGCAGCGGCTGGGTGACGAGGAAGCTCTCGAGGTAGCCCGTGCTCAGCTTGCCGGGACCGAAGAACTTGTACTTGCCGAACCCGAACACCACGCGGAACGCGAGGAACCGGAACGCCCACGTCAGCATCGGATGCGCCGGCACCTCGAGCGCGAGCGATGGCAGCAGCGCGAGCGGTGGCGCGAGCACCGCGAGCAGACCTGCCTCGAGGAGCAGCGCGTCCCACGGGTACAGCAGATCGACCGCGACGTCGTACGAGAGATAGACGAGCCACGCGATCGCGAACGCGACCGGCGTCCACGGCCCGCCGACCAGCGCGACGCACGACGCCGCCGCACCGAGCGCGATCCAGCCGCGCAGCGCGCGATCCGACGACGCCAGGTGCAGCAGCGACGGGAAGTACACGAAGCGCCGCCAGCCGAAGTCGCGGCGGCTCGCGCGCAGCACCTCGGCGACCGGCGAGATCCCCCGCGCGCCCGCGAGCCCGAGCACGTCGCGCCACAGCGACGCGAACGCGATCAGCTGCACGGCCGCGAGCAGGCGCAGACCGATGCCGAACACCAGCGCGTCGTCGCTCATCGAGCGTTCCGCACGTCGTCACGCGGCCACGCGATCGTCGACACCACGCGCGCGTGCAGCCGCTCGCGGTCACGCACGAAGCGGCTGGCGTGCGAGAGCCGCGGATCCGTCACGAAGATCCGGAGCACGTCGGTCCACGAGCTGTGCGACACGAGCTCCGCGTAGTAGCGACGCGCGATCGCGTGCAGCGCCGGCAGGTTCTTGCCGGGCACCTGCGTGAAGTCGTGGTGCTCGACGTGGTAGCCCATGTTGAGCGTCACCCCGTTCAGCGGCCCGTAGTACGAGTAGGTCTCCTGCCCTTCGTCCCAGAGGTAGTGCTCGTGGATGAAGTGCCCCGCGATCGGGTGGAGACTCGCGGAGAAGAACGTCGACACCGCCAGGTACAGCAGACCCCACCAGCCGATCGCGATCACGATGGCCGCGTCGAACGCCAGCTGGACCGCGACGTTGACGATCTCCCAACGATTCGGGCGCCGCAGGAAGCTCCGCAGCAGCGCGCCGGCGAACGGATAGAGGACCAGCCAGGCGAGCTTCCGCCACCGCACGTTCCCGACCAGCTCGCGCTCGAGCCGCGTCGGCAGATCGTTGTCCTTCCCGACGACGCCCATCCCGAGGTGGTGCGTCATGTGATGGCGCCGGAACGTCATCGCGTACGGCAGCACTTTCGGCAGGTTCGCGAAGATCGCGACCCACCGGTTCTGCGTCTTCGTGCGCGCGCACAGACCATCCGAAGAGCGAGCGGATCTCGGGGAACGCCGCCAGGATCTCGCGGCGCCGCAGCCGATGGGGCTCGCCGCCTTGGGTGTGCCGGTACGCGAGCGGAGGAATCGCGGTGTCCATGCGCGTTTCCTGCGCGACCGCCGCGCCGCTCGCGCCACCACTGCGACGAGCGGTCGCCCTCGCGCGACGAGCGGGCGCGTCCGCGGCGGGACCCGGGGCAGCGCTGCAGACATGGCACGTGGACTGCTGGCATCCTCGATCCGATTGGGGAGGAGCTGATGGCGATGCATTCGAGCCCGCGGCGACCACGCGTGCTGCCCCGAGGC
>JALYRN010001002.1 GCA_030855295.1 Myxococcota bacterium
GCGCAGCCCGGGGCCGCGCACGCTCGAGCCCACGATCGCGCGCAGCACGCCGTCCTCGGTCACCAGCCCCGTCAGGCAGAGCGCGAGCTCGAGCTCGACACCGAACAGCGCGCGCGTCCCGACCTCGTCGAACACGCGCACCATCCCGAGCTCGGCGTCGAGCAGCGCCTCCGCCTCGGCGGCGAATTCGGCGCGCAGCGCGTCCGCGGTGTCGCCCTCGCGCAGCTCTCCGCCGAGCGTCACGAGGAGCCCGAAGAGCCCGCTGCCGCCGCGGATGTCGAGGTCGAAATCGGTGAGCTCGACCGACACCGGACCGTGCTCGAGGCCCGCCGCGCAGGTGTCGCCCGGCGTCGCCCACAGCTGCGTGCGCATCACGACGTGCGTGCTCATCTCGCCCGTCACGTCGGTGCTCGAGAGGAACGTGTCGCAGGTGCCCTCGAACGAGACCTCGAGCGACGGAATCGTGATCTCGAGGATCAAGCTGCCGGTCTCGTCGATGAAGGTTCGCAGCCGCGGCGTGCCGTGGCTCGCGCCGGTGGGCCGCGTGACGCAGTCGTCGTCGGTCAGCGTCGGTCGGCTGCGGATCTCCGTCGCGATGTCGATCGCGGCCGCGCGGTCCTGCAGCGGCGCGGCCATCGCCTCGACGACCGCGCTCGAGAGCACGAGCGACGCGGCCGCCGGGCTCAGCGCGCCCTCCTCGAGGAAGCTCGCGACGAGCAGCGAGCGATCGGCGCGGCGGGTGTGCCGCGCACCGTCGAACGCCTCGATCGGCACGTGCACGAGTCCCGGCGCCGCGGGGACGCTCACGGTGAATGCGCCGCCGGTCGCGAGAGGCACGTCGATCCCCGCGACCGAGAGCCGCGTCGCGCGCTCCGACGCGATCACGAGACCCTCGATGCGCGCGCTGGTGACGTCGGGCGCGACGAACGCCGACGTCGCGCGGGTGTCGACCTCCAGCGTCCAGCCACCGGGCACGTCGGGCTCGCCCGGATCGACGGGCGCTGGCGGGACCGTGCCGCCTTCCTCGGAGAGCGCGCCGGTTGCGCAGGCCGGGAGCACCGCGCCGAGCGCGGCGAAGATCGAGAGCGCGCATCGACGCATCGCCAGCCTCCGATCGATCGGACCGAGCACGTCCGTCGATCGCTGTTGTGTCCTCCGCGCGGGCCGCGCGTCGCGCAATTCGCCCGTCGTTTCGAAAGCATCAGCAGCGAGCGTCGATCGTTGAGCACGGGTTCACGTGCGCGCGTGCGTATCCGCTGGACATCGACCCGGGTGTCGGGGCACCACGGGGCTCCATGGAAGACGCGGACGAGACGAGCGAGCGACGGCGGCTGCGGCCCGAAGAGCAGAGCCCGACCCTTTGGAAGGGCGAGGGCTGGACGGCGCGCGTGATCAAGAACGAGGACGACGACGGGTGGGCGGTCTCGATGACGTCCGACGGCGAGAGCGAGCCTGCGCTCGTCGGCCCGTGGACGATGGGACGCGACAAGAAGAACCCCAAGCCGCTCGACACCAATGCGTTCGCGACGCTGGTGAAGACCGCCAACGAGATCTTGATGCGCCACGCGCAGCAGCGGCGCGCCCAGCTCCACCGGAGCGTCGGCACCGACGGCCCCGACGGCGAGCGCTGGCGCGTGGACCTCGACATCGTGCCCGACGAGGACGAGCCGCACGCGTTCGTCACGGTCTTCGACGCGCTCGGCGAGCTCGTGAAGAAGACGCGCGTCGAGGCGACCTACAAGCTCAGCGCGCAGAGCGCACGCAAGTGGATCGACGAGCTCGGCCCGGACCGGTGATCATGGACGACCGGTGACTCGGCAGGAGTGCTCGCCCCGGAGGGCGGCGGCGGGACGATCGGATCTGCGACCGCGCGGGCGACGGTGATAGCGTCCGGAGCGTGACGCGCGCGTTCGATCGGCGGCTCGGAGATGCGTTCCTCGAGAGCGTGCCGCGCTCGCCGGGGGTGTATCGCGTGCTCGATGCGGACGGCGTGGTCGTCTACGTCGGCAAGGCGGTGAACCTGCGGCGCCGGCTGTCGCAGTACCGGAACGCGAGCCGGCGGCGCAAGCACCGCAAGATGCGCGAGATCGTGAAGAGCGCGGCGTCGATCACGTTCGAGCCGTGCGCGAGCGAGCTCGAGGCGGAGCTGCGCGAGACGGCGCTGATCCAGGAGCTCTCGCCGAGGTGGAACGTCGCCGGCGCGTTCTCGTTCCTCTATCCGTCGATCGGTCTCGGCGAGAGCGCGCGCGGGCACTTGATCTTCGCGTTCTCGACCGCGCCCGAGGAGCGACCCGAGCTCGCGTGGCACGGCGCCTATCGCTCGCGCGAGATCACGGGCGGCGCGTTCTTCGCGCTGGTGCGCCTCGCGGCGATGCTCGGCCATCGCGAGAAGACGCCGCGCCGGGCGCGCGGCACGCGCACGTGGAGCTTCGAGATCCGTCGGCTCCCCGCGGACTGGCGCGCGACGTGGAGCGGGTTCCTGCGCGGCGAGTCGCGCGCGGCGCTCTCGACGCTGGTGCTCGCGCTGCTCGAGAAGAGCCGCGCGCGCCGCGAAGCGAGCGCGGTGCAGGACGACGTCGACGCGCTCGAGCGCTTCTACCGCCACGAGGCGCACAAGCTCGCCGACGCGTGCCGCCGCGTGGGCGAGTCGCGCTGGCCGATCCCGCAGCGAGATCGCGACGCGATCTTCATCCGCGCCCGCCGCTCTTGAGATCGCCTTTCGATCGGCTCGCCCGCTCCGGTCGCTTCCGTCCGCGCGCCGATTGATCGGCTCGCCCGCTCCGGTCGCTTCCGTCCGCGCGCGAAGCGCGCGCTCCCGTACGCGCCCTCCGGGGCGAGCACTCCTGCAGGGGGTCAGCGCGAGACGGGGATCGAGACGCGCGCGGTGCCGCCCGACGGGACCTCGACGGTGACGCGACGCGCCGACTGCGTGCCGAAGGGCCGCAGCTCGAGCGTGTGACGGCCCGCCGGGAGCTCGATGCGTCCC
>JALYRN010000173.1 GCA_030855295.1 Myxococcota bacterium
TCTCGAGGGCGCGCTGCCGTCGAGCGACGCGTTCCCGCTCGCGTTCGCGGCCGCGCCTCACCACGCCGCGGTGACGGCGCCCGGCTGGGAGGTCGACGGCCTGCGCGGCGGCGATCAGGTCGGCAGCTCGATCCAGCTGCGTCGCGTGGTGCGGAGCGAGACCGCTGGCGGCGCGATCGAGGCGGGCGGCGCGTCGATCCGCGTCACGCCGTGGCTCGAGCTCGAGCGCTCGTTCGAGCTCGGCATCCGCTGGGAGCTGACGACGACGGTGCGGCGCGTGTCGGCGGTCGGCGCGCCGATCGTCGCGCGCATCCCGCTGCTCCCGGGCGAGTCGGTGCTGGCTTCCGATCTGACGATCGAGGACGGCGTCGCGGTGGTCGCGCTGGGCGGGCAGGAGACCGAGCGCACGTGGACGTCGGTGCTCACGCCGCGCGAGGAGCTCGCGCTCGTGGCGCCTTCGGGAGCGCGACGCAGCGAGATCTGGCGGCTCTCGTGCGGCACCGTGTGGCGCTGCGAGACGAGCGAGCTCGATCCGGTGAGCATCGAGGAGAGCGGGATGTGGCGGCCGCGCTTCCGCCCCTTCCCCGGCGACACGCTGCGCGTGCACGTGACGCGGCTCCCGGCGGCCGAAGGCCAGTCGATGACGATCGACGGCGCGCGCCTGACGCTGCGCCCCGGCGAGCGCCTGACGATCGCGACGCTCTCGCTCGAGGTTCGAAGCAGCGTGGGCTCGACGCAGACGATCACGCTGCCCGAGGGCGCGGCGCTGCAGTCGGTCACGGTCGCGGGCGAGCGCCGCTCGGTGGAGCAGCACGATCGCGACGTGAGCCTGACGATCGCGCCCGGCGCCACGCACGTCGAGCTCGAGTGGCAGGAGCCGCGACCGCTCGAGACGGTGTACACGACGTCGCCGGTGACGCTCTCGGGCGGCGCCGTGAACGCGACGATCGCCATCGAGCGACCGAGCCGCTGGACGCTCTGGCTCTCGGGGCCGCCGTGGGGGCCGCGGGTGCTCTTCTGGCCGTACCTCGTGATCCTCCTGGGCGTCGCGTTCGCGCTCTCGCGCGCGCTGCGCGGCGGCCTCCGCACCTACGACTGGGCGCTCCTCGCGCTCGGCCTGTCGCAGCTGCCGTGGCAGCTCGCGTGGATCGTGCCGAGCTGGGTCGCGCTGATCGAGTGGCGACGCCGCACGCCCGAGCTGAGCGCCGCGCTCTTCGATCTGCGGCAGCTCGCGATCGTCGGATGGACGTTCGTCGCCGCCATCGTGCTCTACGCGGTGATCCACGTCGGTCTCTTGATCGATCCCGACACGTCGATCGCGCCCGCGGGCAGCCCGCTCGAGTGGTACGTCGATCGCGTCGACGGACCGCAGGCCACGCTGCCGCAGGCGACGATGATCTCGGTGCCGGAGTGGACCTATCACGCGGTGATGCTGCTGTGGTCGCTGTGGCTCGCGGTGCGGCTGATCGCGTGGTCGCGCTGGGCGTTCGCGGCGTTCGGCACCGGCGGCATGTGGCGCCCGGTCGGCACGCCCTCGGTGAGCCGCGCAGCGCCTGCGGCGCCTTCGCCCGCGGCGCCTCCGAGCCCGCCCGCAGAGCAGGCCGCGGCCGAGCCCGCAGCTCCGTCGGAGGAGCCCGAGTGAGGGAGCGAGTCATTTGCGATCACAGGCATCCGGGCCGATGAGTGCCCCCATGCAATCTCGCGTGCTCGTCGCGGAGGACAACACCGATCTGCGCGAGCTCATGGTGTGCGTGCTTCGCGCCTCGGGGCACACCGTCGAGGAAGCGCGCGACGGAGTCGAGTGCGTCGAGCGCGCGCTCGCGTTCCATCCGAACGTCGTCGTCATGGATCTGCAGATGCCGCGCATGAACGGCATCGAAGCGATCCGCGAGCTGCGCGCCTGCCCCGACACCGCGAACGCGATCGTGATCGTCGTCACCGGCGAAGCGCACCTGCTCTCCGAGGCGGGCGCCGAGCGCCTCTGGGATCACCTCCTGGTGAAGCCCGCCAGCGCCGTCGACATCGCCGACGCGATCGACCTCGCGATCGACGCCTGCCGCACCGCGCACCCCGAGGCCATGCGAACGCCGTCGACCTCGCCGCCCGCTTCGAGCTCCGTCAACGAGCCCTGAGCGCCCAGATCCCCGGCGGAGATCCGAGAGACCTTGCCGTCATGCGAGCGGCGCAGGGTACACTCGGCGAAGTGGGAGTCGTCCGGGGCGACATCGGACAGCGGATCACCCTTGGACCGAGGACGGTCGTCGGTCGTTCGCGCGCGTGCACGATTCGTCTGAGCGAGTCGCAGGTCTCGGGCGAGCACGCGTGCGTGTTCTGGCATCGCGGGGCCTGGTGGCTGCGGGATCTCGGCAGCACGAACGGCACGTGGATCGATGGACGGAGGGTCGAGGTCGGCGCGCGCGTCGAGCTCCAGCGGGACGCCGTGCTCGGAATCGGCGACGCCGACGGCGCGACGCTCACGCTGGTCGACGACGCAGCGCCGCTCCTGCGCGCGATCGATGCACGCTCCGGCGTGGTCCGCGAGGGCTCCACCGAGCTGCTGTACCTCCCCGACGACGACGACCCCCGAGCCACGATCTTCGACGACGGCACGGGCTGGATCGTCGAGCGCGAGGGCGCGGTGCTGGCCGCCCTCGATCAGCAGCCGATCGAGGTCGACGGCACGACGTGGACGCTCGAGCTCCCGGCGCGCGCGAGCGACGACGACGTCGACACCACGGCGGCCGCCGGCGACGGCCTGATCGTGCTCGAGCGATCGCTGCTGCGCTTCCGGGTCAGCCGCGACGAGGAGTACGTCGAGCTCACGGTGATCGCGAGCGACCGCGAGATCGCGCTCACACCGCGGGCCTTCCACTACCTGCTGCTCACGCTCGCGCGGAAGCGCGCCGCGGACGCGGCCGCGCAGGTCGAGCCGGCGGAGCAGGGCTGGATCTACGCCGACGAGCTCGCGCGCCAGCTCGCGACCACCAAGCCCAAGCTGAACCTCGACATCTGCCGCGCGCGCCAGCAGCTGGCGGCCGCGGGGATCGGCGGCGCCGCGCGGATCATCGAGCGAAGGGCGAGCACCCACCAGCTCCGCCTCGGCGCGAGCGAGCTCCACCTCCGCACGTTCGACTGAGCTGATTTCTAGACAGCCTTTGACGTGATCGCCGCGAGGCGCGGCTGACATCGACTGAAATCGCGGAGCCACCCGCGATCCGCGATGCTCCTCGAACCGCGGAGACGGCAGGGTCGGCGCTCGGACGTTGCGATTGTCCGATTCCCCGAGCGCCCGCCCTGCCCGATCCCGGTGTCTCTCGCGCTACTCGAACACCTTCGCGAGGTCTTCGGCGCCGCGCGCCATCCGCTCGGCGCGCGTCTCCTGGCGGCGCGTCAGCTCGCGCACCACGAGGATCGCGAAGGGCACGGACACGAGGTTCAGCGCGTCGATGCCGATCTGCACGGTGGTGCTCGTGCGGAAGTCGTCGACGGTCTCGGCCCCGAGCGACATCCGGAACGCGATCTGCCCCACGACGTTCCCGATGATCCACAGCGCCCACCAGGTGCTCAGCAGCGGCGGGCTCGAGGGCGGCGCCCACTCGTTGCCGCGCTCGGGATCGCTCGCGTGCCAGATCTCGCGCGCCATCTGAAAGGGGCGGAAGAGCGAGATGATCGGCGCGATCCACGCGCCGATCGCCCACCCGGTGCCGTGCTCGCGCTGGTGCCCGAAGTGATCGAGGTTCTTGTACGCGCGGTGGAACCACGCGACGAACACGATCGCCGTGACGAAATAGAGCCCCATCGTCACGAGCCCGAGCGCGCTCTCGCGCGCGTCGTTCGCTTCGATCTCGTCCTGGCCGATCGTCCCCTGGTCGATGCGGTCGAGCACGTCCATCTGCATCATCGCGCTCGGGATCGCGACCAGCGACGCGAGCCCGTTGAGCGCGAGGAACACCATGGTCGCCAGGGCGAGCGTCTTCAGCGAGCTGTACTCGTTCACGGCGCCGAGCGTGCCACCCGGCGCGGCGAACCGGAAGCGCGTCCTGCTCGTCGAGCGCGCGACGGCTGCTCGACGAGCACGCCCGGCATCGGGATCGTGCCGGCGCGTACGCCGAACGAGGCGCGCGCTTCAGGGCGCGAGCAGCGGGCCGCAGGTTCCCCCGCATGCCGCCACCGCGGTCGCGCAGGTGCTGTTGTCGTCGAGGCACCTGTCGCACTGATCGGCGCGATCGTTCTCGCCCGAGTCGACGCGGCTCTCGCATCGCGTGGTGCATGCGCCGTGGTCGCCGCCGGGATCGAAGCACTCGATGTAGCGGTCGCACATGTTCGCGCAGTCCACGACGGTGTCGAGTGCGCAGCCACCGAGCAGTGAGAACGCGAGGCCGAAGACAATCCCGAAGCGTTTGTTCATCGCGCACGGTCCCACGACGTGGAGCGCGCGTCGACCCGGCCAGGCACAGGGTCGTCGTGCCGTCCCGAGCAATCGCGAGCTGATGCACGTGAATGGGGGGCCTATGTGTCCTCAGGGGATGGCAGGGCGAGCGCAGCCGCGGTGGAGCCTTGGTGCGCTGTTCACGGTGACGCTGACGATCTTCGGCATCATCGCGTTCGGGACGTCGATCGCGCTCACGTGGAGCACCACGCTGCTCCACGAGTCCATGACGATCGTCGCGCGCGACCTGCGCAGCATGGCGCTCAGCGACGAGATCGGGTTCGAGCTCCTCACCCACGCGCGCCTCTCGTTCGCGCTCGACGCGAGGCCGAACGCCGCACAAGAGCAGGCGCGCGACGAGATCGAGGACACACTCCCCGCGCTGGTCGACCGCGCGCGGGAGCTCGCGGCGACCGACGACGAGCAGGCGCTGCTCGAGATCGTCGACCGCGAGCTCGAGATCTACCTCGAGACGTCCGATCACCTCACCGAGCGCGCGAAGACCGGAGCCTCGGTGCGCGGGGTGCGGCGTGCCTCGATGGAGCGAGCGGTCGCGGCGATCGACGCGCTGCGCTCGCACGACGAGCGTCAGGTGACGGCGGTGCTCCGGGGTGCCGAGGCCGTCGACCGCATCGCGACGGGGGTCGCGCTCGGCGCGATCCTGACGATCCTGATCGGCCTGGCGATCGTCGCGTTCACGCTGCGCCGCTCGGTGCTACGGCCGATCGGAGACCTCCGCCTCGCGATCGATCGCTATCGCACGGGCGAGCACCACGCGCCGATCCAGACCCATGGGCCCGCGGAGATCGCCGAGCTCGCGCGCGCGTTCGAGGAGATGCGCCTCGCGGTCGCACGGCAGCGCGAGGATCGACTGACCTTCCTCGCGAGCGTCGCGCACGATCTGCGGAACCCGCTCTCTCCCCTCAAGCAAGGCGTCGTGCTGCTCGCGCACGATCGCTCGATCGCGGAGAACTCCTCCGCGCAGCGCACGCTCGCGCTGCTGGGCCGGCAGATCGATCGCCTCAACCGGATGATCAGCGACCTGCTGGACTCGACGCGCATCGAGGCCGGCCAGCTCGAGCTCGACCTCGCCGAGCTCGACGTGCGCGAGCCCGTGCGCGACACGGTGGAGCTCTACGCGATCGCGTCGAGCGAGCACGAGGTGCGGCTCTCGATGCCGGACCAGCCTTTGCCCGTGCGCGCCGACGCGCTGCGCATCGAGCAGGTGGTCAGCAACCTGCTGAGCAACGCGATCAAGTACTCGCCTCGTGGCGGGCCGGTCCACGTGGAGGTCTCGGTCGACGGCGACGACGCGGTCATCGCGGTGCACGATCGCGGCATCGGCATCGCGCCCGAGGATCTCGGGAACGTGTTCGCGCCCTTCCGGCGACGCGAGGCCGCGCGCGAGGTGGCGCCCGGCGCGGGGCTCGGTCTGTCCGTCGTGCGGAGGATCCTCGAGGCGCACGGCGGCACGATCGCGGTCGAGAGCACCATCGGCGAGGGCTCGACGTTCCGCGCGCGCCTGCCCAGATCGCACGACGCCGACGCCCCGACGCCGGCGTGAGAGCTCGGCAATCGATCACTCGAGAGGGCTTGCGAGCGCGGTCAGCAGGAAGCGCACGAGCGGCGCGAAGCGCGCCTCGTCGTCACCGAAGTGGCCGAGCTCGGTAGGCATCCAGCGCGTCTCGACGCCTGCTGCCGTCAGCGCATCGACGTAGCGCTCGGTCGGACCGAAGAGGCCGAACTCGTCGGTGCGACCGGCCGTCAGGATCAAGCGGCCGGAGAGCGCACGGGCGCGGGCGAGCCCCTCGTCGGTCGTGAGATCCGCTGCCGGCGATGCGGCGCGCCAGCGCGCGTACACCTCGGGTGCGAGCTCGCCGGTGCGGAGATCGACGGGCCAGAGGAAGCCTGCCGGCGCGGCCGGATCGGGCGACCACGCGGCGCCATAGCTCACGAACTGTCCCGGACCGCCCATCGCGTGCTCGGCTCGCATCCACGCGAGCCACTCGGCGCGCACCGCACCACCTTCGTCCAGCATCCACGCGTCGAGATCGAGCGCGTCGGGCGAAGAGGCCGCCGCGACCTGCACGCGATCGGGATGTCTCGTCGCCAGCGCGATCGCGGCCCATCCCCCGGTGGAGTGACCGATCGCGCCGCGCCGCTGGTTCGTGCGGTAGCGCGCGTCGAGCTCGCCGAGCAGTCGATCGACCACGAACGCGTCCCAGTCGCCGAAGCGCTCGGAGCGCTGGAGGTAGCTCGAGCCCTCCGCGGTGCGGGTGGCGACACCCACCACGATCGCCGGCGCCCCGAGCTCGGCGCCGATCGCCCTGAACAGCGCGCGCTGGCGCCAGACGTTGCCGCGGGTCGCGAGGCCGCTGTACCCCGGAAAGACGAGCACCACCGGGAAGCGCTCGGTCGAGCTCGCGTAGCTCGGCGGAACGAGCACGCACGCGACGCGTCGCCCCCCATCGCCTTCGCGCTGGGTCTCGGGCGCGTCGAGCTCGAGCAGCTCCTCGCGCTCTCCGTCGCACGCTTCGCTCGGCGGCTCGGGGCGGACTCCTGTGAGCGTCAGCGATGCACGGCTCGCTCCCGGCGGCACCTCGACGCGTCCGACGCCGACGCCGCGCGGTCCGAACAGCGCTTCGAGCCCCATCCCGGCGCCGTCGAAGATCACCACGACCACGCGCCGCTCCGCGGTGAGCTCGACGTCGAACGTGGCCTCACCGTCCGAGACCTCGACGTCGCGGACGATCTGGACGCGAGAGAGCATCTCGTTGAAGAAGGACACCGACTCGTGCGCGCCCGACGCGATCTCCTCCGCCGAGTACGGGATCGCGATCAGCGTCCCGCGCGCACCGATCTCGACGGGCACGCGGAGCTCGAGCCGCACCGCGTCGGCGCTCGCGGGCGCGCTCGTGGCCCGCGAGGGCACCGCCGATGCGCCGCACGCGAGCAGCAGGGCAGCGAAGGAGAGCGACGCGAGCATTCGAGCGCGAGACATCGCGGCGACGATAGCGGGCCGACGTCGCGGCGGCGAGCGCTCGCACGCGGTCTATGAATCGACTCGGCCGCGCACCTCGGCGTCGCGGCGCGCGAGCTGCGCGGGGACGAGGCTGCACACGACGCCGCCGGGACGATCCATCTCGGCGATGCAGCGGTTGCAGTGCGTGCACCCCGAGCGCACGTCCTCGCCGCGCGCCCAGCGCGAGACGAGCTCGGGGTCGTGCAGCAGCGCGCGCCCGATCGCGACGAGCTCGAAGCCCGCCTCCATCGCCACGTCGAGGTGCGCGCGGTCGGTGATCCCACCGAGCAGCACGAGCGGCGCGCGCACCGCCGCGCGGATCCGGCGCGCGAGCGGCAAGAAGAACATCGGCTCGTACGGCACCGCGCGCACGAGCTGCGGTCCGAGCAGGCGCAGCGCGACCTTCTGCAGCGCGCTCTTCTCGACATCGATCATCTGCGCGAGCGGCGTCTCGCCGCGCAGCAGGAACATCGAGCTCGCGACCACGAGCCCGCCCGACAGCACGATCGCGTCCGCGCCCTCGCGCTCGAGCCCGCGCGCGACCTCGATCGCGTCGTCGATCTCGAGGCCGCCGGGCACGCCGTCGGAGAGGTTCGTCTTCGCGAGCACCGCGAGCTCGGGCACCGCCTCGCGCACGCGACGGAGGATCTCGAGCGGGAACCGGAGCCGGTTCGCGATCACCCCGCCGTGCTCGTCGCGGCGCCGGTTCGAGCGCGGGCTGAGCCACTGGCTCAGCAGGTATCCGTGCCCGAGGTGGAGCTCGACCGCGTCGAACCCGGCGCTCCGCGCGAGGCACGCCGCGGTGACGAACTCGCCCGCGACGCGCTCCATGTCGCCCTGGCTCATCGCGCGCGCGAGCGGGCGCCCGGCCATCACGCCGTACGGGTTCGTCACCGCGGACGCGCTGATCGGACGCGCGAGCCCGAGCGTGCGCGACTTCGTGAACGCGCCCGCGTGCGCGAGCTGGATCGCCGCCGCCGCGCCGCCCCGGTGCACCTCGCCGGTGAGCGCTCGGAGCGCCGGCACGACGTCGTCGCGCAGCCAGAGCTGATCGTCGAAGGTCCTGCCCTCACGCGAGATCGCGGCGTACGCGACGGTGGTCATCGCGACGCCCCCGCGCGCGAGCTCGCCGTGGTGCCGCGTGAGCGCGGCCGAGGGCGCGCCGCCCGGCGTCATCCCCTCGTAGGTCGCGGTCTTCACGATCCGGTTGCGCAGCCGGAGCGGTCCGAGCGCGAAGGAGGAGAACGGCGAGCTCACGGCGCGCGAGTCTATCGCGTCGCTCCGACGCCGTATCCGCTCGACGCGCCGCTGATCGCGTCAGAGACGAAATGCGCGCGCGATCAGCCGCTCGAACCACGGCGCGGGGAGGAGCCGACGGATCCTCGGAGCCCACACCGCATCCGTGCCGACGCGGTAGCGACGCGCCGGGCGCTCCGACTCGAGCGCCCTGACGATCGCGCTCGCGACCGGACCGGGCTCGGGTCCTTCGAGCTCGTTCTTCTCCATGGTCGCGATCGCGCGCTCGCGCGGCCCTGCATAGGCGCTCACCGAGCTGGCGCATCGCTGCCGCGCCGCGGTCACCGGTGTGCGGAAGTCTCCGGGCGCGATCGACGAGACCGCCACGCCGAGCGGCCCGACCTCGTGCCGCATTGCCTCGACCCATCCTTCGAGCGCGTACTTGCTCGCGGAGTAGTAGCCCTGGAACGGCACGCCGATCATCCCCGCCAGCGAGGAGACCACGACCACCCGCCCGCGACCCGATGCGCGCAGCGAGGGAAGCGCGGCGCGCGTCAGCCGGCACACGCCGAAGAAGTTCGTCTCGAGCTGCGCGTGAGCCTCTTCGAGCGATGTCTCCTCGATCGCTCCGGCGAGGCAGTAGCCGGCGCTGTGCACCAGCGCGTCGAGGCGACCCTCGGCGGCCGACACGCGCGCGAGGAAGGCTTCGACGGAGTCGTCGGAGGTCACGTCGAGCGGGAACGAGGTGACGCCGTTGTCGTGCGCTCCCGCTGCGGGAACGCGACGACTTCCGCCGTAGACGATCCATCCCCTCGCCGCGAGGAGCGCGGCGGTCGCGGCGCCGAAGCCGGAGCTCGCGCCGCTGATCACGACGACTCGGCGCGCGGTCGAGCGCGGATCCTTCATTCCACCTCCGCGCGCAGTCGGAGGGCCCGGCGCGGACCGGAGGGAGCGGAGCAAGCGACCAGATTTCGGAGCACGGCTCGAGCTTACGTCGTCTCGCTCCGACATCGCAGGAAGCCGCGCCACCGGCACGCGCGCTGCGGACTCGCGGCCGCGCCGGCCAACGGCGCGATCACCGGCTCGTTCG
>JALYRN010001003.1 GCA_030855295.1 Myxococcota bacterium
CGCGCGATCTGGGAGACGCTGCGGGCCGACGCGCGCCGCCTCGCGGTGCACGCGCACGTGCCCGCGCCGCGGGTCTCCGAGTCGCTGCCCCTCGCGAGCGCGTCCGACGACGGCGGCGAGGCCGCGAGCGCCGACCTGCTCGTGGTGGTCGGTCCCGAGCACGTGCACATCGCGCGCTTCGGGGCAATCGCGGTGCGCGAGGGCCGCGTGGAGGCGCTCGACGTCGAGGACCCGGAGGGGCACTTCGAGGATCTCTCGGTGCCTCCGGAGTCGAGCGACGAGGTCGAGCCGATCGATGCGCTGGTCGAGCGGCTCGGCGCGATCGAGCTCGCGCCCGACGCGGTCGTCGCTGTCAGCGCGGCGTACGGCACGCCGGTGAGCCGCCTGCAGCGCGTGCTCGCGTCGATGGTGCTGGCGCGCCGGGCACCACAGGTCGTGGTGCAGCGCGCGAGCGACGACACGCTGCGCGCGGCGCCGATCCAGCTCGTCGATCAGCGCGCGACCGGCGCCCCGGGCGATGCGATCATCGCGGTGCTCCCCGAGGGCTACGCGCTCAGCGAGAGCGGACGCGCGATCGAGATCCCGCGTGTCGCCGGCATGAGCACGGCGCCGCTCGACGCGGGCGCGCTCGCGGGCGCGATCGGATCGTCGCGCGGACGGCGCTTGATCGTCGATGCGCGAGGGGCGGTCGAGGCGTTCGAGGTGATCGACACGGTCTTCCGCGCCGGGCGGCGAGGAGAGGTGGTCGGTCTGCTGGTCGGGCGCTGACGCGCGGCGCTGGACCGTGCCCGGGCGGCGGCGCAACATCGGCGACCGATGTCGACCGAGCCGTCCATTCCCACCGTCGATCTGGCGGATCTCGAGAGCGCCGAGCCGGCCGCAAAGGAGCGCGCCGTGACGGCGCTGCGCGAGGCGTTCGGCGTCTACGGGCTGGTCTACGTGAAGGGCCACGGCGTGGGCGAGGTCGGCGCGCTCTTCGACCGCTTCCTCGCGTTCACCGCGCGCGACGCGAGCGAGAAGCAGCGCTTCAACCGCAGCGACCTCTGGTACCAGCGCGGATGGACGCCGCCCGACACCGAGAAGGCGGTGGTCGCGAGCGGGCAGCCGGACTTCAAGGAGTGCTGGTTCGCCGCGCCGGAGCCGCTCGAGCCCGAGCTCGCCGCGCAGTATCCCGAGATCTGCGCGGAGAACGTGTGGCCCGAGGGCGACGAGGAATTCGCGTCGCGGACGATGCAGGTCGGGCACGCGCTGCACGTCGCGGGGCGGGCTCTGCTGCGCGGCTGCGCGCTCGCGCTCGGGCTGCAGGAGGACACGTTCACGTCGCGCTGCGAGGGCGGGCCGCACGTGTTCCGGCTGCTTCGCTATCTGCCGCTGACGGCCGAGCAGACGACGCAGAGGGTGGTCTGGGGCGAGGAGCACACCGACTTCAACGTGCTCACGCTGCTGCCGGGCGGGCGCTTCCACGATCCCGACGGGAACGTCGCCGCCGCGCCCGACGGAGCGAGCGGGCTCTACCTGCGCACGCGACCGACCGCCGAGCATCCCGAGGGACGGCTGGTGCGCGGCGCGGCGCCGCCGGGCTGCATCGTCGCGCAGGTCGGGCAGCAGCTCGAGATCCTGAGCGGCGGGACGTTCCTGGCGACCCCGCACGTGATCACCGCGCCGAGCACGCCGGGCTGGTCGCGGCTGAGCGCGGCGCACTTCGTCCATCTGCACTCGCACCAGACGGTGTTCCCGCTGCCGGAGCTGCGCACGCCGGAGTCGGTGCGCGCGTACTCGCCGCCGGTGCTCGCGGGCACGTACTCGATCAAGACGCTGGTCGACATCGGGCTCGCGCCGCCGAGCGCGATCGCGAAGCTCGGCTATCGGCACTACGACCGCCTCGCGACGATTCGCGCGCGCGAGTCGGAGCAGCGCTGAGCGCCGGATGCTGGGCGAGGAGACGGCGAGCGGGCGTCCGCACCTCTTCGGGATGAGGCCGGTCGACCTGCGGGCGGCGCTGCAGGGGCGCGGCGTCGAGTGCACCGAGGCCGAGGCGCGGCGCGCGTGCGCGCACCTGATCTCGTACGGGCGCGGCGAGCTCGCGACGCTCGTGCGGCCGGTGCGCCGCACGGTGCGCGAGGCGATCGAGTCGATGCTCGATCGGGCGCCGCTCGAGATCGTCGAGCGGGTGCGCGACGACGACGACGGCTTCGTGAAGTACCTGTTCCGCCACCCCGACGGCGCGCTGACGGAGGCGGTGCGCATCCCGCTCGCGCGTCCGGGGCGGTACACGCTGTGTCTGTCGTCGCAGGTCGGCTGCGCGATGAAGTGCGTGTTCTGCGCGACCGGCAAGCTCGGCCTCACGCGGAACCTGCGCGCGTGGGAGATGGTCGCGGCGTTCTGCGCAGTGCGGGACGAGCTCGCGCGCGAGCAGCCGGAGGCGCGCATCTCGGGCGCGGTGTTCATGGGGCAGGGCGAGCCCTTCCACAATTACGACGAGGTGATCCGCGCGGCGCAGGTGCTCGGGGATCCCTGCGGCGGGCGGATCACGCAGGAGGCGATCACGATCTCGACGGTCGGGCTGGTGCCGCAGATCCGGCGCTACGCGCGCGAGGGGCACGTCTTCCGGCTGATCGTGTCGCTCACCAGCGCGGTGCCCGAGAAGCGCGCGCGCCTGCTGCCGGTCGCGGGGCGCTTCGCGATCGAGGAGCTGCGGGACGCGCTGCTCGAGGTGCACGCCGCGATCGGCAAGCGCGTGACGGTCGCGTGGGTGTTGATGGGCGGCGTGAACCACGGCGACGACGAGCTCGAGGCGCTGCGCGCGCACTTCGGTGACCTGCCGCTGCGGCTCAACCTGATCGACCTCAACCGCTGGTCGGAGGACGACGACATGCGCCGCGCGACCGACGCCGAGCGCGACGAGCTCGTCGGCAAGCTGCACGCGATGGGCATCGCGACGCAGCGCCGCTACAGCGGCGGGCGCAACAAGCACGCGGCG
>JALYRN010000174.1 GCA_030855295.1 Myxococcota bacterium
CGCGACGGCAGCGCGCGCGCGCGCACGGCGATCAGCTCCGCAACGCGCCGCGCGATCTCGAGCGTGCGATGGAGTCGGGCGTGAACGCGCTGCTCGCGTCGCTCGCGCGGCGCATCGACGTGGCGACGCGACCTCCGGCGGGGCCGCTGCCGGACTCGGAGTTCAACCGGTACGTCACGCACAAGAAGGACGGCGCACAGACGCCGCGGCAGATCGTGACGCCGGCGCCGCGACACGGGGCCGCTCGCAGACACGACGTGGCTCGCGGACAGGACGACGCGGGCGGACCGCGCGTGCGAGTCGACGACGCGCGCGAGCGCGACGACGAGGACGACGAAGAGACGAGCGAGAAGCGGTCGTCGAAGCCGCGCGGCGCGCGACGCTGACGTCGTCTGCTCCACGTGGCGTGTCGTGTCGGTGAATCATCAGGAGAGGCGGGCGTCGGAGAAGAGCTCCCGCCCCGGCGGAAGAGAGACGATGCAGGCTGAGCTCGACGTGGTGATCTGCGGGGGTGGTCTCGCGGGGCTGACGCTGGCGCGGCAGCTCCGGCGCGAGGTTCCGTCGGCGTCGGTGACGGTCGTCGAGCGGCAGCGCAGACCGCTGCCCGACGCCGCGCACAAGGTGGGCGAGTCGAGCGTCGAGCTCTCGTCGCACTACTTCGGCGTCGTGCTCGGGCTCGGCGGGTATCTGCGCGAGCGACACCTGATCAAGAACGGACTGCGGTTCTTCCCGGGGGGAGGGCAGACGCATCGCATCGAGGAGCGCACCGAGATCGGCCCGCCGGATCTGCCGAAGGTGCCGTCGTTCCAGCTCGATCGTGGGCGGCTCGAGAACGATCTGCGCGCGATGTGCGAGGCCGACGGGATCACGCTGATGGAGGGCTTCTCGGTCCGCGAGATCCGCTTCGGCGCCCATCCACTCGAGGATGGCGGCGCGGCCCACGAGGTGGTGATCTCGGAGGGCTCGCAGGGCGAGCCGCGGACACTGCGCGCGCGGTGGGTCGTCGACGCCGCGGGGCGCGCTGCGCTGATCCGGAAGAAGCTGGGGCTCACGCGGCCGAGCGGTCACCTCGCGAACGCGTCGTGGTACCGCGTCGACGGCAAGCTCGACGTGTCGGACTACGTGCCCGAGAGCGATCGGGCGTGGCACTCGCGCGATCCCGATCGCATCCGGTGGCTCTCGACGGTGCACTTCATGGGCACCGGGTACTGGCTGTGGCTGATCCCGCTCTCGACGGGGCACACCAGCGTCGGCGTCGTGGTGCACGACGAGGTGCATCCGTTCGAGACGATCCACACGCTCGAGAAGACGAAGGCGTGGATCGCGCGTCACGAGCCGCACATCTGGGAGCGCATCCGCGAGTGCGAGGCCGAGGACTTCCTCAGCCTGCGGCACTACAGCCACGCGAGCGCGAAGGTCTTCTCGACCGATCGTTGGGCCTGCGTCGGCGAGGCGGGGCCGTTCGCGGATCCGTTCTACTCGCCGGGCTCGGACTTCATCGCGCTCGGCAACAGCTTCACGACCGAGCTGATCCGGAAGGATCTCGCGGGCGAGGACTGGCACGCGCGCGCCGAAGAGTACGACTCGTTCTACCTGCGCTTCTTCGACGTCGCGTGCGAGACGTATCGGAAGGCAGCGCCCTGCTACGGGCAGCCGCGCGTGATGGCGGCGAAGGTGTACTGGGACGACTTCAACTACTGGGCGTTCGTCTGCCAGTACTTCTTCAAGGAGATCTGGAAGCTCTCGCCCGGCGAGCACGCGCGCTTCGTCGAGGTGGCGAAGGGCTACGCGACGCTCACGTTCCGCGCCCAGAAGCTGCTCTCGGAGTGGGCGAAGCGCGCGAAGGACGAGCCGCGCCCGGTGCACGTGACGCTGCCGCCGATTCCGTCGCTGCTCGCGAACCTGCACCTCGATCTCGAGAAGGAGATGAGCGTGGAGGAGACGCACACGTACATGCGCGAGAAGCTCGCGCTCGCGGAGGAGCTCCTGCAGGAGCTCCTGCTGCGCGCGATCCAGGCGCTCGGGAAGGACGGCGCGGTCGAGCTCGCGCGCGAGATCGATCTCGCGAGCTGGGGCATGCGGATCGATCCGGCGCGTCTCGAGGCGGAGCAGGCCGAGGGCGGCGCGCGGCGCCGGAGCCTGTCGTTGATGGCGCGCGACTTCGAGCGCTGCGTGGGGCGCGCGGAGCGACATCCCGACGTCGGCTCGATGCGCGAGATCGTGGAGCACGTGATGGGCGCCGGCGCGGCGCGTGACCCGGAGGCTGCCGAGTGACGAGAGCACGGACGCACGCGGCGGTCTTGCTCGCGACGCTCGCCATCGCGGCGGCGGCGCATGCACAGGAGGTCGTGCCGCCGAGCGCGCCGATCGACTTCTCGCTCGAGGAGACGTCGGGCCAGACGCGCACCATGCGCGAGGTGCGGGGCAGGGTGGTCGTGATCTTCTACGAGGACCGCGAGCACACCGACTTGAACCGCGAGTTCAAGATGACGCTGCACCAGTTCATCACCGACAACCAGCTGCGCGATCAGACGACCACCTACGCGGTCGCGAACGTCAGCTCGATCAGCGGCGGCGTGATGCGCGACATGGCGCGCACGGCGATCCGCGCGATCGCGTCGCAGTACGGCATCCAGCTCCTGCTCGACTGGGATCACACGCTCGAGGCCGCTCCCCTCTCGATGCGCGACGGCGCCGCGAACCTCGCGCTCGTCGACCGCGCCGGCCGCGTCCGCTGGCGTCACACCGGCGCGATCGGCGAGCCCGAGCGTCGCTCCTTCTTCCGCGCGTTCCGTCAGCTGCTGCGAGAGCCGACCCCGACGCCCTGAGCGCGCGCTTGCCGAGATCGACTGCGCCGCGTCGAAACGCGACGAGGGCGCGGCTCTGGAGCCACGCCCTCGTTCGACTTCGATCGTATCGCTGCAGCTCGCGTGATCAGGCGCGAGTCGTGCTCACTGCGCGGGCGCCTGTCCGAGGGCCTGCGTCGGGGTCGCGTTCTCCTGCGTGGTGATGCCGAGGCGGTACGGCTGACGGCGGCCCTGCTCGTAGCTGCCCACGTAGATCTCGTAGCGGCCGGCCGCCATCTCGCCCTCGGGCTCGACCATCGGATGGAAGCCGTCGCTGTCGTCGTTGCAGAGATAGCTGCCGTCGGGGCGGTGCACGACGAGCGTCACGTCGGAGCTCTCCTCGGTGCCGAGCGCCATGATCTTGAGCCGCGGCATGGCGGACTCGAGCTGCAGGATGTGATCGGGCGACGCGCTGACCCAGCCCGCACAGTCCGAGCTCAGCGTCGAGGCCTCGACCGCGCCGCCGGAGGTGCCGGTCGCGATGTTGGGATCGGGCGAGAACCCCGTGTTCAGCGTGATGGTCCCGCCGGTCGCGGTCGCGCCGGCGCCCGTCGCAGGCGCGGTGGTGCCGGTCGGCGCGGTGGTACCCGTGGTCGGCGTGGTGCCGGTCGTGGGCGCAGTGCCGACGGTGCCTTCGGTCTCGGTGGTCGGCTCGGCGGTGGTCTCTTCCTCGGTGCTCCCGCACGCGACGAGCCCACACATTGCGACGACCACGATCAGGAACGACGAACGGTTCATCTCTAACCCCCAATGCTCTCGGTTGCGCTGACCCGTCTTCCCCTGCGTCACCCCTGCGATATCCGCAGTCGGGTATCCCGCGCAGGGTGCCGAGTCGAGCGTGCGAGGCACTTGGGCACCGTCGCCGAGGCGACAACGGCGCGGCGTGGATTCACGTCGGCCAGGCGGATCCGGGACCGAGATCGTAGACCTCGAGCCCGCGCCGACGCAGGAACGACGCGGCGCTCGAGGAGCGCATGCCCGACGCGCAGTAGACGACGATCGGACGATCGCGCGGCAGCTCGCCGAGACGCGACGCGAGCTGGTGCACGGGCACGTTCGTCGCGCCCGGCAGCGCGCTCGAGGCGAACTCGGCGGGCGTGCGCACGTCGAGCAGCAGCGCGCCCGCGTCGACCTTCGCGCGGGCCTCGGCGCCGGGGATGCGGCCGCGGATCGCGAGCACGCGCCGCACGATCAAGATCGCGAGGATCGCCATCGCGATCCAGAACACGACGTTCTGCTGCATCGCGGGAGCGTGGATCGCGCGCGCTCGTCCGGCGACCTCGGAACGTCGGCGCGGCGATCCCGATCGTCGGCGTCAGATCGCCAGGGGGCCGGTGCCGTCGTCGCCGAACTCACCGACCGGCACGCCGACCGCGTTCAGCAGCGTGATGAAGAGGTTGCCCATCGAGGGCCGATCGTCGTAGCGCACGTGGCGGCCGGGATCGATCGCACCGCCCGCGCGGCCCGCGACGATCACCGGGAGGTCGTCGTGGTTGTGGCGGTTGCCGTCGGAGATCTCGCTCGAGAGGTAGATCGCGCACGAGTCGAGCAGCGTGCTGCCGTCGGGCTCCTCGATCCCCTTGAGGCGCGAGAGGAAGTACGCGAAGCGCTCCATCTCCCACTGATCGATCAGCGTGAGCTTCCGGTAGTTCTCCTCATTGCTGTCGTGGTGCGAGATCGCGTGGTGGCCGTCGCCGATGCCCAGGTTCGGGTAGCTCCGGTTCGAGCCCGCGTTCGCCATCATGAACGTCATCACGCGCGTGAGATCGCACTGCAGCGCGATCGCCTGCAGATCGCTCATCACGTCGATCTTCGCGGTCACGTCGAGGCCGCCGGCCGGGCGATCGGGTACCTCGCACACGGGCACCGTCATCGAAGAGACGCGCAGCTCGACCTCGCGCACGGCCGTCAGGTACTCGTCGAGCTTGCGCTGATCGGTGGTGCCGAGTCGGCCGCGCAGGAGGTTCGCGTCCTCGAGCGCCGAGTCGAGCACGCTGGTGCGGTAGGCGCGGCGCCGCTCGATCTCGGCGAGCGACGCGGTCGGGTCGTAGCCCTCGAAGAGGCGATCGAAGGCGACCTGGGGATCGGTGATCTTCGGCATCGGCGTCGAGGGTCCGCTCCAGCTGATGTTGCGCGAGTACGCGCACGAGTAGCCGGAGTCGCAGCCGCCCGCGTTGCCGCCGCCGTCGATGCCGAGCTCGAGCGACGGGAAGCGCGTGCAGGACCCGAGGTGCGTCGCCGCGATCTGATCGATCGAGACGCCGTTGCGGATGTCGCTGCCGTCGGTCTTGAAGACGTGGGTCGCGGTGATGAACGAGCCCGTGCCCGACGCGTGATCGCCGGGGCCGTCGGACTGCCCCGGGTCGTTCGCGATGCCGGTGAGGACCAGGAAGTCGTCGCGCAGCGCGGCGAGCGGCTCGAGGATCGGCATCATCGTGTAGTCGCGGCCGACGTCGGGCGGGCGGAAGCCCTGCATGTGGATCCCGTTCGGCAGGTACCACGCGATCAGGCGGCGCGCGGGGTCGCACTCCGCATGGTCGGCGCTCGCGGTGCGACGCTCGAAGAAGCGCGCGGCCGAGGGCAGCAGCGGCAGCGCGATCGCGGCACCCGCACCGCCCAGGAAGAGCCGGCGGTGAAGCTTTTTCTGGGACCACGAGCGGCTCATTCGGACACCTCCGGGCTGCGCATACGGAAGGGCGGGCTGGTGACGATCTCGAGAGCGAGCGCGCGCATCGTGCCGCCCTGCTCGAGCATCCGCTCCGTCACGGCGGCGACCCACACGGTGTCGCTCTCGTGCTCGACGCCGCGACCGAGCGCGTAGGTCATCATCTGTCGGCTCACGCAGCGGGGGAAGCGCGCATCCTCGGCGAGCAGCGCGGCGAGCTCCGCGGGGCCCTCGAACTCGACGCCGCCGGGCATCACGCCCGAGTCGTCGATCGTCCCGCCGCCGTCCATCGTGCGGGTTCGGCCGATCGCGTCGAAGCCCTCGAGCCCGAAGCCGATCGGATCCATGACGGTGTGGCACGACGCGCAGACCGGATCGCTGCGGTGGCGCTCGAAGCGCTCGCGCAGCGTCTCGCCCTCGCGGACCTCGGTGGAGTCGAAGCCCTCGACGTCCGGCGGCGGTGCCGGCGGCGCGGCGCACAGCAGCTGCTCGAGCACCCAGACGCCGCGCTTCACGGGCGAGGTGCGGTTCGGCTGCGACGTGACGGCGAGCAGACCGGCCTTGGAGAGAAGTCCGGCGTGGCGCTCGGGCGGCAGCGTCACGCGCGCGAAGCCTCCCTCGTCGCGGATCGCGTCTGCGGGGATCTCGATGCCGTAGTGAGCCGCGAGGCGATCGTCGACGTAGCTGAAGTCGGCGTCGAGCAGGCCCGTCATCGTGCGATCCTCGAACATGAACGCCGCGAAGAAGCGCTCCATCTCGCCGCGCGCCGAGCTCGCGAGCTCCGGCGTCCACTCGGGGAAGGTCTCGTAGTCGGTCACGTGATCGCCCACGAGGCGCGAGAAGAGCCACTGCCCGGCGAAGTCGTCGACCAGCGAGCGTGCGCGATCGTCCTCGAGCATGCGCAGGGCCTGATCGCGCAGGATCGTCTCGTCGTGCAGGACGCCGGCCTCCGCGAGGTCGAGGAGCATGTCGTCGGGCGTGCTCGCCCAGAGGAAGTACGAGAGGCGCGACGCGAGCTCGTAGTCGGAGATCTCCTGCGGCGTGATTGCGGTCGGGTCGGCGTCGAGCTCGACGCGATAGAGGAAGTGCGGCGAGATCAGCGTCGCGACCAGCGCGAGGCGCACGCCCTCGGCGAGGCCGTCGCCGTGCATCATCGCGATCGAGCCGAGGCCGACGAGGCGCACGATCTCGCTCTCGGTCGCGGGCCGGCGCCACACGCGGCGCGCGAACGCGGCGATGATGCTGCGCACGCAGGTCTCGCCGTCGGTCTCGACGTCGCAGAGCAGGATCCGCTCGCGGCCGGGGCCGGGATCGGACTCGGTGCCGAGCGACGCGTCGACCCAGCGCTCGGCCTCGCGGCTCAGCAGCTCGACGTGCAGCGCCGAGGTGCTGAGGACGTCGCCGTTGTTGTCGTAGCCGTAGCCGCGATCGTCGGCCGGGAAGTCCGCGCTGACCGAGCCGGTGATGCCGAGGAGGTCCTGCACCGTGTGCTCGAGCTCGGTACGGTTCAGGCGGCGCATCGTCACCCGGCCCGGCTCGAGCGGCGTCTCCGGGATCGGGACGTCTGGATCGGTCGGTCGCCACTCCGAGAACGGATCGCCGCTCGGATCGAGGAGCATCCCCTCGCAGCCGCCGAGCGACGTCGCGGCGAGCAGCGGGAGGACAGCGAGGTATCGGACGCGCATGCGCGCGCTATCAGCAAGGGTAGTGCCTGACGAAAACGCGGTGGTTCTTGCGGTTTTCGCGGGGTGTCGCGGCGCAGGAGCAGTGCGTGCTCCGCGCCCGGCGCGACGACGGGGTCGCAGCGGGGGCCGGGTCTCCGGTGCGTCGTAGTGCGTGAATGTGTGCGCCGCGCGCGTGATCGCCGGCATCGATCCGCGATACGGTTCGGCCTCGGGAGGCTCGCGACATGACCTTCGGACCTGCCTTCGGGCGCAAGCTGATCACCGCCAGCGACGACGCCACGATCGTCGCGGCGATCGGTCGCGCCGAGCAGGGCTCGCGCGGCGAGGTGCGCATCCACCTCGAGCGGCGCTGCGCCGATGCGGAGCCGATGGAGCGCGCGCGCGCGCTGTTCGGCGAGCTCGGCATGCACGAGACGGAGGGCGCGACCGGCGTGCTCCTCTACGTCGCGCTCCGGCCGCGGGTCGCGTGCGTGTTCGCGGGGGAGGGGATCCACGGCGCGGCCGCCGAGGGGTTCTGGGACGAGGTGGTCGATCGAGTGGCGCGCGGCTTCGCGGAGGGACGCGCGGCGGCGGGGCTCGTGGAGGCGATCGATCGGATCGGCGAGCTGCTGCGGCGGGTCGCACCGGGCGAAGACCGCGCGGGCAACGAGCTCCCCGATCAGATCAGCACGTCGTGACGGAGAACGATCGCGAGCGGACGATCCCGGCGGACGACGTCGACGACGTGGTCGGCGTGGCGAGCGAGCTCGAGCACGCCGAGCAGCGCCGGGTGCGCGTCGCCGAGATGGAGGACATCGCCGAGGACCTGCGCATCGATCCGAAGTACGTCGCACCGGCGATCGAGACGCTGGAGCGGCGTCGCGCGCAGGCGCTCGAAGAGCGGACGGCGCAGCTCGCGAGACGGCGGACGTGGATCGCGCGCGGGGCGATCGCGCTCGCGGCGACGGGGGTGCTCCTGATCGGCGGCGCGGGATGGACGCGCTCGGCGCTCGCGCCGCGGTGGTCCGAGGTCGAGCGCGCGCGCTCGCAGGTCGAGAACGTGATCGATCGACGCGAGCGCGTGGAGGCGATCTGGCGTGCGCGTCCGTCGGGCCTCGATCGCGACGCGGAGCTCGCGGGCGCCGAGAATCGCGTCGGCATCGAGCGTCGCCGCTACGACGAGAGCGCGGCGGCGTACAACGCGACCGCGAGCGGCGCGGTGTGCTCGATGTTCTGTGGGATCGCGGGGGTGCCGTGCCGCGCGCCGCTGGCATCCGAGATCGACTCCTTCTCGAGGTGAGCGATGTTCTGGCTGATCGTGCTGTTCATCGGCGGAGTCTTCCTGTTCGTGCTCGGGAGCTTTCTCTACATGGTCGTGACCAGCCTCTTCGGCGGCGGCTCGTCGGGATACGGCGGCAGCGGGGGATACGGCGGAGGTCGGTCGTGGAAGCGGAGGACAGGCTCGTCCTGGAAGCCGAGCGGCGGCGGCTCGTCGTGGGAGCCGAGCAAGCCGAGCTCGTTCGGCGGCGGCTCGTCGCGGAAGCCGAGCAAGCCGAGCTCGTTCGGCGGCGGCTCGTCGTGGAAGCCGAGCAAGCCGAGCTCGTTCGGCGGTGGCTCGTCGTGGAAGCCGAGCAAGCCGAGCTCGTTCGGCGGTGGCTCGAAGAAGTCGTACGGGGGCGGCGGCGGCAAGTTCGGTGGCGGGGGCGCGAGCAAGAAGTGGTGAGGGGCGCCGCATGGTCGATCGCGATCGCGATCGCGATCGCGGCGCCCGCCGCGCTCGCGTCGGCGCAGCCTGCGATCGAGCGACCGGTGACCGACGAGGCGGGCGTGCTCTCGGGCGAAGCCGTCGCCGCGATCGAGTCGCGCCTGCACGCGCACCGCGACGCCGGCCACGCGCAGATCGCGGTCTTGATCGTCCGCACGACGCACCGCGTGCCGATCACGGACTACGCGATGCGCGCCGCCGAGGCGTGGGGCGGCGGGTCGAGCGCGCGCGACGACGGCGTGCTCTTCGTGCTCGCGGTCGCGGATCGCGACATGCGCATCGAGGTCGGCTACGGGCTCGAGGAGGCGATCCCCGACTCCGCGGCGATGCGCATCCTCGACGCGCTCGCCCCGCCGATGCGCGCCGGCCGCTTCGATGCCGCGGCGTGGATGGTCAGCGACGCGCTGATCGCGCGCACCGGCGGGGCCAGCGCGCCGCTGCCGGAGGGGATTGCGCAGCGCACGTCGGCGCTTCCTCCCGACACTGCGGTCGACTCGCCTCCTGACCAAGAGGTGGAGCCGCGCTCGACCTCGGCGAGCGACACCTCCGCGCTCGAGCGCGCCGCTCGGGTGCGCGAGGCGCGTGAGTCGCGCTTCATGCTCGGCGCGCTCGTGTTCTTCGTAGTGCCCGTGTTGCTGGTGTTCCTGTTCCTGTGGCGGAGCTCCAACGTCGAGTACGACGCCGACGGAGCGCAGCGCACCCCGTGGCGTCGGCTCCCTGCCGACGTCCTCGGCACGATCGTGTCGATCGCCGGCGGCATCGCAGCGTCGGGCGGGGGCGGCCATGGCGGCGGCGGCTCGCGCTCGCACGGCG
>JALYRN010000175.1:0-6668 GCA_030855295.1 Myxococcota bacterium
GGTCACGATGCTGATCGGCGCGGCCGCGACGCTGCTCGCGCTCCGCAGCCGCGGCGCGCCGGGCTCGCGCACGCTCGCGCGCACCGGCATCGCGATCGCGATCGGCTCGCTCGCCTACGTGCTGGTGTTCGTGCTGGTGCTGCATCCGATGCTCGCGCCGCCGCGGGGCTCGCTCGAGCTGCACTTCGGTCGCTTCGGCGACAGCACCACCGAGGTCGCGCTGCACGTGCTCACGCACCCGCGCGAGCTGCTCGAGCACCTCGCGGTCAGCCATCGCCTGCTCTACCTCGCGGTGATCACCGCACCGTTCGCGCTGCTGCCGCTGCTGCGCCCCGGCTACCTGCTGCTGGGCGCGCCGATCCTCGCGATCAACCTGCTCTCGGAGTTCCCGGGGACCACCGATCTCGACTCGCACTATCTGACGACCGCGCTGCCGCTGATCCTCGCGTCGGGCGTGCACGGCGCGGCGGCCCTGCCGGACAGCGCGCTCCTGCGGCTCGCACCGCTCGGGCTGTGCGCGGCGCTCTCGCACCTCGTGCTCGGCGGCACGCCGCTGTCGCTCTCGTTCGCGCGAGAGGACTACGTCGAGGACGAAAACACGCGTGCGGCGCGCGGCATCGTCGCGCAGATCCCGGACGGCGCGTCGGTGCAGGCGCCCGACGCGCTGCTGCCGCACCTCGCAGAGCGACGTGTGGTGCGGCGCGCGCCTCCGCCCGAGACGAGCACCGACTACGTCGTGTTCGACGCGTCGCACCGGCGCCGCTTCCGGCACGAGGAGGATCTGCTGCGGACCGAGGAGGAGCCGATCCTGCGCGCGTGGCTGGGACGCGACGATCACGCGCTGATCGGCGCAGGCGGCGACTACCTGCTGCTGCAGCGCGGGCGCGATCCCCGCGAGGGGATCGGCGTGACGCGATACGTCGTCGGCGCCACCGACGATCCCGCGGAAGGCGAGCGGCTCGCGGCGTGCCTCGGCCTGCGCGAGGCGCGGATGGAGCGAGCGGGCGCCTCCGGGCAGGCGCTGCGGCTCACGCTCGAGCTGGTGGCGCGCGGACCCTGTCCCGAAGATCTCGCGCTGCGGATCGGCCGAGGGAAGCGGCCTCGGCGCGTCGATCTGATCGCCGATGGGCTGCTGTCTCCCGCGCACTTCCGCGCCGGTGACGTGATCCGCTCGACGCACGCGCTGGGCGCCGGCGAGGTGAGCGAGGGCGAGCTGCGCGTGGGCGCGCTCCGGTCGAGTGGTGCCCGTCCCGAACATGGCGATCCGGTGTCGGTGCCCGTCGACGTGTCGTTGCCGTGACGACACTGCGGGCGCTGAGCGGCTGCGCTATGATCGAGGCCCGGCGCGAACGATGTTCCCCGCGCACGGGAGGACCGGGTTGTCGTCCACCACGTCGAGCTCCGAGAGCACCACCGACTCCGACGACGCGACCGAGATCGGGCTCCGCCGCTCGGGCATGTTCCGAGGAGGCACCGAGTCCTCGGAGACCGACGACGCGCCGACCCTCTTCGAGGCGCGCTCGAGGATCGCGGTCGGCCCCGAGGTCCTCGCCGACCGCTACGAGAGCCGCTCGATCCTCGGCGAGGGCGGCATGGGCGAGGTGCGCCTGGTGTGGGATCGCGTCGTCGGCCGCGAGGTCGCGATGAAGGTCCTGCTCCCGTCGCGCATGTCCAAGCCGCGCGCGCACCAGCGCTTCCTGCGCGAGGCGCACGTGCAGGGCTTCCTCGATCATCCGGGGATCGTGCCGGTGCACGAGGTCGGTGCGCTGCCGACGGGAGAGCCGTACTTCACGATGAAGCGGGTGCGGGGCGTGACCCTGCACGAGGTGCTCGAGGGCGTGCGCAAGAACGACGCGCGGCTCACCGGGCGCTTCGGGCGGCGGCGGCGCCTCGCGGCGTTCGCCAAGGCGTGCCTCGCGATCGACTACGCGCACGTGCGCGGCGTCGTGCACCGCGATCTCAAGCCCGAGAACATGATGCTCGGCGACTTCGGCGAGGTGTACGTGCTCGACTGGGGCGTCGCGCGCATCGTCGGTACGCAGGTGCAGCGGGTGCCGCTCGCGCTCCTCGGACCGATCACGCGCGGCGATCACGACGTGCTCGGCACGCCGGGCTACATGGCGCCCGAGCAGATCGACGCGTCGGAGGACGTCGATCAGTCCGCCGACGTCTACGCGCTGGGCGCGATCCTCTTCGAGCTCCTCACGCTCGAGCCGCTGCACGACCAGCGCAGCGTGCGCGATCTGATGATCTCGACGCGCGACGGCGCCGATGCGCGCTGCTCGGTGCGGGCGCCGAGCGCGGGCGTGCCGGTCGAGCTCGAGACGCTCTGCGTCCGGGCGACCTCGCGCGATCCGCTCAAGCGACCCGCGGCGCGCGAGCTGCACGAGGCGATCGAGTCCTTCCTCGACGGAGATCGCGAGACCGAGCGGCGACGTCTCGTCTCCGATCTCCACCTGCGCGCGGCCAAGGAGAACTGGAAGCGCGCGAGCTCCGAGGCGCCGAGCTCGCCGGGAGCGGCGCAGCGCGAGACGATCCGCGGGCTCGGCCGAGCGCTCTCGGCGGATCCGCAGAACGACGAGGCGCTCTCGAAGATGCTCGAGGTGCTCGCGGCGCCGATCGACGTGCTGCCCGCGGACGCGGCGGCGACGATGCGCGCCGAGGACGAGGAGGCGGCGCGCGTCGCCGCGCGGGTGCACCGGTTCGGTCGGATCAGCTGGCTGCTCTACGTCCCGCTGCTCGCGTGGCTCGGGATCCGCGACATCGGCCTGGTGGCGCTCACGCTCGGTGCGATCGTCAGCGCGGCCCTGCTCAGCTGGATGGTCGACTCGCTGCGAGCGCCCGCGCCGTGGATGCGCACGGGCGTCGCGATGTTCGCGATGCTGACGATGATGCCGATGGCGACGCTGTTCTCGCCGGTGATCCTGGTGCCGGCGCTGCTCGCGGCGAGCGTGCCGGCGTTCATCGTGCACCTCGATCGTCGCGGCCGGATGCTGACGATCCTGACCGCAGTGATCGCGGCCGCGCTGCCGCTCGGGCTCGAGGCGCTCGGCGTGATCCCCCCGTCGCTCGTGATCCGCGACGGAGCGATCGTGATCCTGCCGCGGATGACGGACTTCCCCGAGGGGCCGACGCGGATCGTGCTGGCGCTCTTCGCGTTCTCGCCGCTCGTGACCTCGGCGCTCCTGATGAGCGGCGTGCGACGCGAGCTCGATCGAGCGCGCCGACGCGCCCACGTGCACCTCTGGCGCCTGCGCCAGCTGATGCCCGCGAGCGTCGACAAGAAGTAGGGCGCGCGCGCGCCCCGATCGGATCAGTTCCCCATGCCGGCGGAGCGCCGGCAGCCAAAGGCATGGATCACCGGGTACCGGTTTCTCCTCAGATCAGGCCGACCTTGCGCTCGATGACCTCGATCGCGCGCTGGACGCGCTCGTCGGTCGCGGCGAGGCCCTTGATCTTGCGGTGCGCGTTCATGACCGTGGTGTGGTCCTTGTTGCCGAAGCGCTGGCCGATCATCGGATAGCTCAGCTCGAGCCGCTCGCGGCAGACGTACATCGCGATCATCCGCGGCAGCGAGACGTTGCGATGGCGTCGATCGCTCATCAGCTCCTTGACGCCGATCTGGAAGTACTCGCAGGCCGCGCGCTGCACGTCTTCGCAGCTGGTCTGCCGCATCGCGCGGTCCTTCGGGAGCTGCGCGCCGAGCGCGCTGCGCGCCACCTCGATGTCGAGCGGCTTGCCCATCGAGTCGGCGAACACCGTGAGGCGCAGCAGCGTGCCCTCGAGCTCGCGCACGTTGCTCTGGACGACCTGCGCCATCAGGAGCGCGACGTCGTCGGGCAGATCGATCTCCTCCGCCTCCGCCTTCTTGCGCAGGATCGCGATGCGCGTGTCGAGCTCGGGCGCCTGGATGTCGGCGACCAGGCCCCACTGGAAGCGCGAGATCAGGCGCTCCTGCATCTCGTGGATGTGCTGCGGGTACACGTCGCTGGTCACGACGATCTGCTTGTCGGCGTGATAGAGCGCGTTGAACGTGTGGAAGAACTCTTCCTGCGTCTGCTCGCGGCCCGCCAGGAACTGGATGTCGTCGATCACGAGCACGTCGCACGCGCCGCGATAGCGCGCGCGGAACTCGTCGATGCGCTTATGCTGCAGCGCCCAGATGAACTCGTTGGTGAAGCGCTCGGCGCTCAGGAAGAGCACGCGCGCCTCGGGACGATCCTCGAGCACGCGGTGGCCGACCGCGTTGATCAGGTGCGTCTTGCCGAGCCCGACCTTGCTGTAGATGAAGAGCGGGTTGTAGCGCTTGCCCGGGCTCGAGCTCGCCGCGACCGAGGCCGCGTGCGCGAGCTGGTTCGAGGGGCCGACGACGAAGTTGTCGAAGACGTAGCGCGGGTTGAGCGCGTAGCTCTGCTCCGCCATCGGGCCGCTGTCGTTCGAGCGCGACGTGCCGCCCGCGCGCGCTGTACCGCTCGATGCAGCGCCGGTCGGCGATCCGCCGGTCGAGCCGGTCGAGCCACCACCGCTCGAGCGGCCGGAGCCACCGGCCGAGGCATGCACGTCGACGTCGAACGGCAGCTCACCCGCGGCGCGATTCGCGCGCATCGGAGGACGTGACGCGCGCGCGGTCGCGCGACGATCGGCGGTCGCCCGCGACGTGCGGAACTCGAGATCCGACCCCGGGAGATCCGACGCGCGATCAGCCGAAGCGAGCGGGGCCACGACCTGCCCCGCCGAGCTCACCTGCTCCTGCAGGCTCGCGTCGACGACCCACGTCACGTCGAGCCCCGCCGTGCCGGTCAGCGAGATCAGCGACTCGAGGATGTCGGGCAGATACCGCGCCGAGATCCAGTCGGCGAAGAAGCGGTTCGGGATCCGGAGGCGCACCGCGCGCCCCTCGATGCCGTCGAACCTGATCGGCTCGAGCCAGGTGGCGTAGGTCTCTTCCGCGAGCCTTCCGCGCAGCTTGCCCAGAGTCGATTCCCACAACGCATCCATGCTCGAAACCCCAGCCTTTGAGCGTAGTTAGCCCAACGATCCACAGGCTTTCCACAGCCCGGGTCGCTCCCCGATTCTCACGTCGCCGTCTCTCGATCGAGTGCGTCCTATTTCGAGGACGCGCGGTGGCCCCATCTCTGTCTCGAGACTCGCAGGAGATTCCAACCCTGCGAGAATCGAACCTCGTGCCTTCTGGACGGACCAACGACCGCCGAGACCAAAAAGCAGCGAGGGCCCCCGACGGACTCCGGGCGGGGGACAGTGAGGATCTCGATCGGAGGCACTGGCCTCCCCGAGGAAGACCGGACGCTAGCAAAGCTCCTGGGCGCCGTCTACGGGTCTCTCGTTGGAAACTTGCAAGTAACTGTGATCACTACCGTTTCAGGCGATGTCAGCGGCCCGGCCGGAGGGCCTCGGGAGGGTCGTTTCGGAGGGGCTCGCGGAAGCCCAGGAGATCACAAGTGATCCCCGCATCGCCCTCGATCCGACCTCCGGTTCGGCGTGCGACCTCGCGGGATCACGAGGGATCGAGGCGCCGCGCCGCACCGACGGTTCCGCCGAGGGTGCATTCCCGAAATCGACGCGCCCGGGACGGCGGTTTTCTTGGTGCGCGGACGCGAAGACGGGTAATCAGGGACCACCGCTGCACAAGCGTTGCGTTGCAGCAGCCGCGGCGCATGGCCGGCGGCAGGGATCGGAGGCGCGATGGCTCGTTGGGCAGGTCGGGGGCAGCTCGGGTGGATCGCTGGGCTGGCGCTCGCGATGGCCGCGCCATCGCAGGTCGAGGCGCAGGCCGCGGTCGACCCGCCGGTCGCCGACGTCCAGGAGACGACGCGTGGTCTGGCGATGGGCCTCGGCGCGCGCGCGTCGGCCGCCTCGACGTCGGCGCTCGCCTACAACGCGGCGGGCCTGACGATCAGCCGCTCCTATCACATCGAGACGATCGTCGGGTACGAGCCGGGGACCACGCGCTTCACCGCGGGCGCTGCGATCGTGGACTCGTTCAGCTCGCCGGTCGCGATGGGCATGTCGTACCGGTACATCATGGGGAACGGGCAGTACGGGCACGGCGGCATGGAAGGTCGTCTCTCGCTCGCGCTGCCGCTCGGCGATGCGTTCGCGATCGGCGTCAGCGGCCGGTACATGAGCTACTGGCGCGAGGGTCAGCCCGAGGGCGACGAGCGCGGTCCGTTCGCCGAGGGGATCACGATGGACGCCGCGGTGCGCGTCAGCCCCGTCGCCGGGCTCCACATCGCTGCGCTCGGCTACAACCTGATCGATCACGGCACCTCGCTGGTGCCGCGCTTGGTCGGCGGCAGCGCGAGCTACACGATCGACAACATGGTGACGCTCGCGTTCGACGGGCTCGCGGATCTGTCGACCTTCTACAACGTCGACGGGAGCCTGCGGCCGGAGGCGCTGCTCGGGGGCGCGGTCGAGGTGTTCATCTCGGGCATCCCGATCCGCGCGGGCTACAGCTTCGATACCGGGCGCGACGTCCACTACGTCACGGCCGGCCTCGGCTACGTGACCGACGAGTTCGGCCTCGACCTTTCGTACCGGCAGCAGGTCGTCGGCGACGACGACACCTGGCTGCTGCTCGGCTTCCGCTACTTCGTCCACTGATCGCGGGCGCGCGCGAGCACGAGCTGCGCGAGCAGGTCGTGCAC
>JALYRN010000175.1:6678-9736 GCA_030855295.1 Myxococcota bacterium
GCACGCCGAGGCACTCGGCGACGCGCACCTCGACGCCCGCATGACGCGCGGCGGCTTCCTTCGCGAGGCGCGGGATGTCGATCGTCGCGTGGCGGCCGGGTGCGAGGAAGTACGGCACCAGGACGATCTCGGAGACGCCGAGCGCGGCGAGCGCGGCGACCGCATCGCCGATGCTCGGGCTCGCGAGCTCCATGTGCGCGTGGCGGACGACGACGTCGGGGCCGGCGTCGCGCGCGACCCGCGCGGCGATCTCCGCGAGCTGCGCGTTGGCCGCGGCGACGCGGCTGCCGTGGTCGACCAGGAGGATGGCGGGCGTCGTCACGACAGGCCGAGCTTGAGGGGAAGCGCGCGAAGCGGCTACCTTCGGCGGAACCACGCCGCGCGTGAGGTGTCTCGGGCGCGTGGTGGCCCTCGTCCCGAGCATCGATCGCGCGGCCGCCGCTGCAGGGTTCCACGTCGCGATGCCCGACGGTTACGAAGAGAAGCTCGTCGAGCGACTGAAGCGCCGTGACGAAGCGGCGTTCAACGAGGTCGTGCGCCTCTATCAGGATCGCGTGTTCCGTCTGGTGCTGCGGATGCTCGGCGATCGCGCGGAGGCCGAGGACGTCGCGCAGGAAGTCTTCATCACCGTCTTCAAATCGATCGACGGCTTCCGCGGCGACAGCAAGCTCTCGACGTGGCTCTACCGGGTCGCGACCAACCACTGCAAGAACCGGCTGAAGTACCTGGAGCGGCGCGCGCGCGGGAAGAAGAAGGAGTTCGACGAGATCACGGAGCACGACGCGGTCGAGAGCGCGACGATGAATCCGTCGGCGCAGGTGGCGCGCCCCGATCAGCAGGCCGAGGCGAACCAGATCGAGATCATCGTGCGCGCCGCGATCATGGAGCTCGACGAGGATCAGCGCGTGCTGGTGATCATGCGAGACGTCGAGAACATGAGCTACGAAGAGATCCAGCAGGAGACCGGGCTGCCCGAGGGCACGGTGAAGAGCCGGCTGCACCGCGCGCGCCTCGCGCTCGCGAAGACCGTGCAGCGCGCCACCGGAGAGCGGCGCTCGAGCGTGCCTGCGGCGGTGAAAGCGCCGCCCGCGAAGGAAGCGAAGAAGGCATGACGAGCGACGAGGCACGCGACCTCTTCGGAGAGGCCCTCGAGGGCACGCTCGCCCCGGCGCAGAAGCAGGCGCTCGACGCCGCGCTCGCGAGCGACCCCGAGCTGCGCGAGGAGTACGAGGCCTACCGCTGGGTCGTGAAGGGCGCGGCCGCGATCGGCGCCGAGCCCGACGCGGACGGCGAGCCCGAGCCGACCCCCGACCTCCTCGCCGGCGTCCAGTCCCGCCTGCGCCGCCGCAGCCGCGGCCGCTACTACAAGGACCGCTTCTCCCAGCAGTCCGGCCCCCGCAGCCCCGTCCCGCTGCTGGTCGCGATCGTCATCGCCCTCACCCTCGCCGCCACCTGGGTCGCGATGCAATCCCTCGTGACGATCGACCCGCCGACTCCGTCCACCACTCCGTCCACCCCCCCGACCGAGACGGCAGATCCCCCCGGGTGAGCAAGACCTCGAGGGTTTCCCAAGACCCTTGGATAACGGCGCGACCGCGCCCAAAAAATAAAGCGGCCCGCGCTGCGGGGGGGGCTTGCAGCGCGGGCCTAGTACGACGTAACGCGATCGGCGGTTGGGGGGGCAGACTCGCCGAGAATCGCTACGTCGCGTCTGAGCCTATAGCTAGAGCCGTGCCACCGCCCTCGCCAGGCTCCCTCGCGACTTTCGCCTCGGGAACCGCGCGCGTTCTCCGGCGCTCCGCCGCGGTCGGCTTTCGGATCTGAAAGCCAGCTTTCACTGCTGCAGCGCGTCATCCCGTTTTCAGGGTGGTGATGCGCGCGCCGCGTGGGGCGTTGTCGTACCTCAGGATACCTTCGGCGCGGACAGTGCACTCACGCGAGCGCTCCGGTCGGGCTCACGAGCCGGCGGGGCTCAGCACGACGACGGCGTCTTCGGTCAGCAGCCACACGCGCCCGGCGCCGTCGACCTCGACGTCTCGGAGCTGCTCGGTCGGCAGCCCGTCCGCAGTGCCGAGGTGGCGCCACTCCGTTCCGTCGTACTGCAGCAGGCCGTTCGGACCAGCGGCCCAGAGGTGGCCGGAGGCGTCGGTCGCGAGCGCGTTCGGGCGGTGGTCGCGCACGATCGGCGGCTGGTGGAAGTCGAACGCGCGATCGGCGTACGAGCCGAGCCCCTCGGCGGCCGCGATCCACATGCGGCCGGTGCCGCTCGCGACGTCGGTGACCACCTCGCCGCGCACGCCGCGCGTCTCGTCGAACACGATCGCCTGGTGCTCGTCGACCCGCACCGCGCCGTTGAGCGTCGCGAGCCACGCGCTCCCCTCGCCGTCGAACGAGATCGCCGCGACCTCGTCGGGCATCGGCAGCCCCTGCCCCTGCGGCGCCGCGCGGTGGTGGTAGACGACCTCCTCGGCGTTGGGATCGATCACCGCGACGCCGCGCGGGCGCTCCCCGACGCCGTCGTCGCGCGGGACCGAGACCGCGAGCCAGATGCGCCCATCGGCGCCGACGCCGATGAACGGGATGCCCGAGATCGGCGCCTCCAGCGCGCGCTCCAGGAAGAGCCGCCACGAGCCGCTCTCGTTGACGAAGATGCGCGCGTTGCTGGTGCCGGTCTCGAGCGCCGCGAGGTACGCGCCGCGCGGGCCCGAGGTGATCGCCTGGGGCGTGATGCCCTCGGGGAGCTCGAGACGGCGGAGGCGACCATCGACCCACTTCGCGATCGCGCCGCCGCGGGCGCGCACCCAGATGCCGCCCTGGGTCTCGGTCGCGGTCTGCAGATCGACCTCGGGAACGAGCGAGCGGGAGCGGAGCGCGCGCAGCTCGCCGCGGCGCGGCACCTCGATCACGCCGGCGTTGCCGACCGCGATCAGCGCGCGATCGCCGCTCTGGAACGTGCGGTACATGCCGCGCGGCAGATCGAGCGCGAGCGGCACGGCGATCAGCGTCGGCGCGCGAACGCTCGCGCCCGACTCGGGCACCGCCGCGAGCGGCTGGGGGC
>JALYRN010000176.1 GCA_030855295.1 Myxococcota bacterium
CTCCAGCACGCCGCGCCCCGCGCGCCCCTGCTCTACGTGCACCTCCCCGCCGGCTCGGCGCCGATCGAGCTCTCGGTCCAGGTCGCGCTTCCCGGCGGCACGATCGACGAGCACTGGCCGCTCGCGAACGACGACGAAGAGGCGTTCGAGTCGGTCCGCTGGCAGGTGACCGCGCGCCCGGAGGGCTGCAGCGGCTCGTCGTATCCGGCCCCGGGCGAGGCGCCGTGCGACAACCCGCTGCGCTTCTACTGCGAGGCTTCCGAGCTGCGCGCGTTCGAGACCGCGGACGCCGCGTGCCTGACGTTCGAAGGTCGCGACTTCAACCATCTCTTCTACCGCGGCGCGGTGCCCGGCGCGTTCCCGATCCAGGTCGACCGCGATCCCGACGGCACGCTGCACGTGCATCACGCAGGCACCGAGGCGCTGCCGGGCCGCATCGTCGTCGTCCATCGCAGCGACGATCCGACGGCGACGCGCGTCCGCGTCGTCGATGCTCCGGCGCCGGGCGCGACCTCGACGATCGCCGCGGCGACCGATGCGTCGCACGAGGGCGCGCGCGCCGCGATCTACGGCGCGCTCGCGAGCACGTTCGGCCTGACGCAAGCGGAGGTCGCCTCGTTCCGCGCGGCGTGGGACGTCGCGTTCTTCGGAGGGCCGCGCGCCGCGGCCGAGGGCCTTCGCCCCAACGCGTGGGTGCCGCCGGTGGACGCGCTCTTCTACTGGCTTCCCGAGCGCACGATCGCGGAGCTCGCGCCGCTCACGATCGAGCCGCACCCGGAGACGCTGCGTCGTGCGCTGCTCGTGCGCGTCGATCTCGACGAGCGGCCGCGCTCGTACCTCGAAGAGACGACGCAGCGCGTCGATCGGTGAGTCTCCTCATTCGGCGCTCGCGCAGGGTCCGTCTAGGCCGCGCGCGCGGGCTAGACTGCGCCGCCGATGAAGCTCGCCACGCTGAGAGACGGAACGCGCGATGGCTCTCTGATCGTCGTGCGACGAGACGGTGCACGCCACGCGCCTGCGAAGGACGTCGCGCGCACGCTCCAGCATGCGCTCGACGACTGGGATCGCACCGAGCCGGCGCTGCGCGCGCTCGCCGAGAAGATCGAGCGCGACGACGCGCTCTCGCAGCCGCTCGACGTCGGGCAGCTCCACTCTCCGCTGCCGCGCGCGTACGAGTGGGTCGACGGCTCGGCGTACATCAATCACATCGTGCTGGTGCGGAAGGCGCGCGGCGCCGAGCCGCCGGCCACGCTGCGCACCGACCCGCTCGTGTACCAGGGCGGCTCGAGCATCTTCCTGGCGCCGACCGACGACATCCCGCTCGCCGATCCGGCGTGGGGCTGCGACTTCGAGTCCGAGGTCTGCGTCGTTCTCGGCGACACGCCGCAGGGCACGACCTCCGCCGAGGCCGCGAAGCACGTTCGCCTGCTGATGACCGCGAACGACGTCACGCTGCGGAACATCGTTCCCGAAGAGCTCGCGAAGGGGTTCGGCTTCTTCCAGAGCAAGCCCGCGACTGCGTTCTCGCCGTTCGCGCTGACGCCCGACGAGCTCGGCGACGCGTGGAGCGGTGGGCGCGTGCAGCTGCCGCTGCGCACCTGGCTCAACGGCACGCTGGTCGGCGATCCCGAGGCGGGCCCCGACATGCACTTCTCCTTCTTCGATCTGATCGCGCACATCACGCGGACGCGCAGCTTCGGCGCGGGCACGATCGTCGGCAGCGGCACCGTCAGCAACGAAGATCGGGCGCGCGGCATCTCGTGCCTCGCGGAGCGGCGGATGCGCGAGATCCTCGAGGAGGGCAAGCCCTCGACGCCCTTCCTCGCGTACGGCGACCGCGTGGAGATCGAGATGACGACGCGCGACGGCGCGCCGCTCTTCGGGCGCATCGCGCAGAAGGTCGTCCCCTTCGGGAAGACGTCATGAGCGACGCGAGCGGCATCAAGCTCTACAGCTACTGGCGCAGCTCGGCGTCGTGGCGCGTGCGCATCGCGCTGCGCCTCAAGGGGCTGGCGTTCGAGTACGTGCCCGTGCACCTCGTGCACCGCGAGCAGAAGGCGGGCGAGCACCACGCGCGCAACCCGATGGAGCAGCTGCCCGCGCTCGAGCTGGAGCTCGGAGGACGTCGCGTGTTCGTCGCGCAGTCGCTCGCGATCCTCGAGCTGCTCGAGGAGATCCATCCCGAGCCCGCGCTCCTGCCCGCAGATCCCTACCTCCGCGCGCGCGCTCGCGAGCTCTCCGAGATCGTCAACGCAGGCATCCAGCCGCACCAGAACCTCACGCCGATGCAGCGCATCGACGAGCTCTCGCCGCACGCCGGCAAGGCGCACGCGAAGCACTTCAACGAGGTCGGCCTCGCGGCGCTCGAAGAGCGCACGAAGGAGGTCGCGGGCCGCTTCTCCGTCGGCGACGCCCCGACCTTCGCCGACCTCTGCCTCGTTCCTCAGCTCTACAGCGCGCGCCGCTTCGGCATCGAAGATCTCGAGACGCGCTGCCCCACGCTCCTGCGCATCGAAGCGGCGTGCGGCGAGCTCGCGGCCTTCCGCGACTCCCACCCCGACGCCCAGCCCGACGCGCCCTCGTCGCCCCCCACGTCGTAGCCACAGGAACACAGGACCATGAGCGAATCGGTCGGCATCCGTCGCCTCGAGGCGATCCACTACTACGTCCACGATCTCGATCGCAGCCGGAAGTTCTACGTCGACGCGCTCGACTTCGCCGAGACCGGCACGTCGACCGAGAAGCTCACGAGCGAAGGCAAGCAGCGGAGCGTCGTCTTCGAGGCGGCCGCCTGCCGCGTGCTCTGCTCGCAGCCGGTCGGCGAGGGCGGGCGCGCGTGGCGCTGGCTGCAGAAGCATCCCGACGGAGTCGGCACGCTGATCTTCGAGGTCGAGGACGCCGACCGCGCCCTCCGTGTGCTCGAGGCGCGCGGCGCGACGCCGATCACCGACGTCGTCACGACCGAGGACGACTTCGGCGTCTTCCGCACGTTCTCGATCACGACGCCGTTCGGCGGCAGCACCTTTCGGTTCGTGCAGCGCCGCGCCGCGAGCGGCGACGAGTACCGCGGCCACTACCCCGGCGTGCCGCGCGCGGAGACGCCGAAGGGCGGCACGAACGCGTTCGGCTTCCTCGGCATCGATCACATCACGTCGAACTTCGAGACGATGTCGCCCGCGCTGCTCTGGATGGAGCACGTGCTCGGGCTCGAGCGCTTCTGGGACATCAAGTTCCACACGAACGACGTCGCGGGCGAGCGCGAGAGCGGCTCGGGGCTGAAGTCGACCGTGATGTGGGATCCGAAGAGCGGCGTGAAGTTCGCGAACAACGAGCCCTTCCGCCCGTTCTTCCGCGCCTCGCAGATCAACCTCTTCCACGAGGATCAGCGCGGCGACGGCATCCAGCACGCGGCGCTCTCGGTGAAGGACATCATCCCGGCGGTGAAGGGCCTGCGCGAGCGCGGCGTGCGCTTCATGCCGACGCCCGGCACCTACTACGACATGCTCCCGGCGCGGCTCGAGTCGACCGGCGTGAAGGAGATCGACGAGGCGCACGAGACGCTGCGCGAGCTCGGGATCCTGATCGACGGCGAGGGCCTGAAGAAGTACCTGCTGCAGATCTTCCTGATGGACTCGGCGGGCCTCTACGGCGAGCGCGAGGCCGGCCCGTTCTTCTACGAGATCATCCAGCGCAAGGGCAGCCAGGGCTTCGGCGGCGGCAACTTCCGCGCGCTCTTCGAGAGCATCGAGCGACAGCACAAGAGCGAAGGAAGGATCTGAGCTCCGATGATCGAGCGCCTCGTCTTCGGAGAGATCCCGCGCAAGCACCACATCGCGCTCGCCGGCCCCGGCGGTGAGCTGCGCTGGGAGGAGTGCATCACGCAGGACGGCTTCGAGGGCCCCTACACGATCTGCTACCACCAGCAGCGCCCGCACGAGCAGCGGCTCGCGCCCACGACGCACGGCTGGACGCTGCCGAAGGCGACCGATGACGTTCGCCTCGCCAAGCGGCACTACGTCACGCCGCAGCTCGAGACGAAGGGCGGGCCCGCGATCGACGCGCGCGTGCCGCTCCTCTTCAACGCCGACGTCACGATCTCGGTGGCGAAGCCGGACGCGCCCGATCCGGTCTACCTCGTCGACGGCGACGCCGACACGCTCGTGTTCGTGCGCGAGGGCGCGGGCACGCTGCGCACGCTGCTCGGCGACGTGCGCTACGCGCAGGACGACTACGTGTTCGTCCCGCGTGGTCTGCTGCATCGATGGATGCCCGAGGGCGCGCAGGACTGGCTGGTGATCGAGCTGCACGGCGGGCTGCACCTGCCGAAGCAGTGGCGGAACGAGGTCGGGCAGCTGCGCATGGACGCGCCGTACTCGCACCGCGACTTCCGCCATCCCGTGTTCGTCGGTCCGACCGACGAAGGCATCCGCGAGCAGGTCGTGCGGCGCAACGGGCGCTTCCACGGCTTCGCGCTGCAGGGCTCGCCGCTCGACATCGTCGGCTGGGACGGAACGGTCTACCCGTGGGCCTTTCCGATCCTGAACTTCCAGGCGCGCGCCGGGCTCGTGCACCTACCGCCGACGTGGCACGGCACGTTCGCCGCGCGCGGGGCGCTGGTCTGCTCGTTCGTGCCGCGGGTGGTCGACTGGCATCCCGAGGCGATCCCGTGTCCGTACCCGCACTCGAGCGTCGACGTCGACGAGCTCCTCTACTACGTGCGCGGCAACTTCACGTCGCGGCGCGGCGTCGGTCCGGGCAGCGTGTCGTTCCATCCCGCGGGGATCCCGCACGGCCCGCATCCGGGCGCGTACGAGGCGAGCCGCGGCGTGCAGCGCACCGACGAGCTCGCGGTGATGCTCGACTGCGTCCTGCCGCTGCAGCCGACGGCGGCCGCCGCGCGCATCGAGGATCCCGGCTACCAGGACTCGTTCGTCGAGCACGACTGACGGATCCGCGCGACGCCGGCCACGATGCGGGTCGGGGGTTCTCATGCGCCGGATCGCTCTTTCTCTCTTCCTTCTTCTCGCCGCGACCGCCTGTACCGAGCGTCTGCCCGTCGGCGAGCACGACTCCGGTGCGGCGAGCGACGCCAGCACCGCGATCGATGCCGCACCGCAGGACGCGAGCGCGATCGTCGACGCGAGCGCGGTCGACGCCAGCAGCGCAGACGACGCCGCGGTCGAGCCCGATGCCGGCTCGGACGGCGGTCCGATCGGGATCGATGCTGGATGGTGCGAGTGCCCGCCTCCGCTGCCGGGCTGCCGCTGGGCGGGCTCGCCCTGCCCCTGCGACGACTACGTCTGCGACGAGGATGCCGGCGCGCCGCGCACCTGCGGTGGGTTCGCCGGCCTGACCTGCGCGCCCGACGAATTCTGCGACTTCTTCGAGCCGCACAGCTGCGGCGCCGCCGACGAGTCGGGCGTCTGTCAGTCGCGGCCGACGATCTGCCCGCCGGTGATCCACGAGGCCTGCGGCTGCGATGGCGTCACGTACACGAGCGCGTGCGACGCGCACTCGGCCGGCATCGACGTGCTCTACGACGCGCCGTGCGGCGCCGCCGACTGCGCGCCCGAGGACGCGCGCGGCGAGGGCTTCTGCGACGCGATCGTCGGCTACGCGTGGGACGGCGTCTCGTGCCGCTGGCTCAGCGGCTGCTCGTGCGTCGGCGCCGACTGCGGCCGCTGGCCGTCGATCGAGGCCTGCCAGAGCGCGCACGCGCACTGCCCGTCGATCATGCCGCCCGTGCCTGGGTGAGCCGCGATCAGAAGCTGTCTAGAGCTCGGCCTCGATCGCCGCGCCGCTCGCGAAGGTCGCGCGGACCGTCGCAGATCGCGATGATCGAGGCGATGACACGTGACATCCGAGGAGTGTCGGCGAGCCGACAGGCCTCGACAAAGGGCTTCGAAAGCCGAGCTCGGCGTGCGTGGCCATCGCACATGTAACCGCGAGGAAGTTGACGAGGAGCTCCGATCTGAACATGGTCAGGATCGTGCGCCTCCTCTCCTCCGGACCGGCGCACGGCCTGTGCGCCGCTCCGACCGGAGTCGCACTCGCCGTGCTCGTGATCGCAGGGGCGCTCGCCGGGTGCGGGCCGCCGGGCGAGGCCGAGGCGCAGCGCACGCCGCTCGGCGAGGCCGAGGTCACAGCGGCGCTCGATCGCCGCATCGACGATCTCGCCGACGCGATCGCCGAGGAGAGCGGCGCCGAGGGAGCCGCCGAGGCCGCGCCGCCCGAGACCGCGGGCGCCGAGGAGCCGGTCGTCGTCGGGCTCGAGACGCCGATCTTCGATCCGAGCGGCGCCGCGATGCGTCCCTTCCACGACGCTCTCCGTCGCGCCGCGATGGGCGAGGGCCAGGCGCGCGTCGTCGTCTACGGCGCATCGCACGTCGCGGGCGACTTCGCGACGGGCACGCTGCGCCGGATGCTGCAGGCCGAGTTCGGCGACGCGGGGCACGGCTTCATCATCCCCGCGCATCCGTGGCCGCACTACCGGCACCTCGACATCACGGTCGAGAGCAACCACCGGCTCTGGGACGCGCAGCGCGTGCGCATCGGCGTGAGCGAGCCCGGCCTCTACGGCCTCGCCGGCGTCGCGATGACGGCGACCTCGTCGCGCGCGTTCGGTCGCATCACGACCGGCGAGCGACATGCGAGCCGCTTCGAGCTGTTCTTCCTGCGGCAGCCCGACGGCGGCAGCCTCGAGGTGCGCATCGACGATCGCGTGGTCGGTCGGGTGCGCACGCGCGGCGCCGAGACCGCGGGCGACTACCAGCTCTTCACGGTGCCGGACGGCCCGCACACGTTCGAGGTCCGCGCGCGCGGCGACGGGCCCGTCACGGTCTACGGCGTCGCGGTCGAGCGCGAGGTGCCGGGCGTGGTGCTCGACACCCTCGGCATCAACGGCGCGCGCGCGTCGGCGCAGCTGATGTGGGACGAGGCGCTCTGGCGCGATCACATCCGCCGCCGCAGCCCCGATCTCGTCGTGCTCGCGTACGGCACCAACGAGAGCGGCGACGACGATCAGCCGATCGAGATCTACGAGCGCGATCTCCGCACCGTCGTCTCGCGGGTGCGCGCGACCGTGCCCGGCGCGGCGTGCCTGCTGATCGGACCGAGCGATCGGCCGCTCGCGAACCGCGACGGGACGTTCGCGGATCGCCCGCGCACCGCGATGGTGATCGACACCCAGCGGCGCGTCTCCGCCGAGCTCGGCTGCGCGTTCTTCGATCTCGTCGGCTTCGGGGGCGGCCCGATGCACATGGTCGAGTGGGCCGCGCTCGAGCCCGCGTGGGCGCAGCGCGATCACGTCCACTACACGATCCGCGGCTACCAGCGCCTCGGCGAGGTCCTGCACACGTCGCTGCTCTCGGGCTACGACGGCCCGACCGCGATGATCGCAGCGAGCGCGCCGAGCGAGCCGCCCACCACCGCGACGCCCTGACCGCGCCTCCGGTGGCGCCTCGGGCGGGGTTGGCTAAGCTCCTTGGTCATGCCTCGCTCGAAGCGCATCACCGTCCCGGATTCGTTCTTCGAGCCGCTCCCGGCGGACGAGCTCGATCCCTGGCAGCGCTGATGCGCATCCTGCTCGACACGCACGTGCTCCGCTGGTGGCTCGCCGGCGATCGCGAGCTCTCGCGGCGGGTGCGTACGCTCCTCGCCGACCCCGGGTGAGCTGGACGCGGGGCGGTCTCGCGCATCAGGATCCAGGGATGGACGCCGCGCGGATGCTCGAGATGTGTCGCCGCGATCAGTGGCGCATCGAGGATCTCGACTGGTCGGTGGCGCCGCGCGCGTTGTCGCGCGAGGACGAGGTCGCGATCTGCCAGTACTTCACCGACATGAGCGGCATCGAGCTGCTCGCCGGCGCGCTCTTCGAGGTGCAGCGCGATCAGGCGCACGATCCCGTGCTGCGCGACATCTTCGCGAGCTTCGTGGTCGACGAGGAGCGCCACTCGCGCGTCGCGACGCTGCTCGCGCGGCACTACGACGTGCACCGCTACCAGCGCTACGAGCTCAACCCGCACCTCGTGCGCTTCCGCGAGCACTTCGTCCGCGCGGTGAAGCATCTCGCGCCCGACATCGCGAACGCGTACATCACGACCGGCGAGCTGCTCCTCGACATCGCGCTGCTGCGCTCGCTCGACGACTACGTCGACGACGACATGAGCCACCAGGCGATGCGGCTGATCAACCGCGACGAGTCGCGGCACATCGCCGTCGACTACCACATGGTCGAGTACTACTCGTCGGACGACTACGAGCGCTGGCTCGAGACGCGGCCGAAGAAGAGCGCGCTCGCCGAGGCGCGCGCCGCGATCGCGCTCGCGGGCTTCATGTACCACGCGAAGCCGTTCTTCCGAGACGTGTTCTTCCGCCCGATGGAGCTCGTCGATCCGACGGGCAAGCGCCTCGTCGAAGCGTTCAAGCGCATCCAGCTCCTCGGCCAGAAGACGACGCACGTGCAGCGCCCGTTCACGCGCTTCCTGCGCACGCTGCAGACGCTGTTCAACCATCCGATCAGCGGGCCCGTGCTCGGTCCGGCGATCAGCCGCGTGATGGGCGTGGACCCGAAGGTCATCCGCACGCTGTACACCGACGAGGAGGCGCGGCGCGCGACCGGATCGACCTTCGACGCGCTTGCGCAGGAGGCGCTGGGCGCGAAGGCAGGGACCTGACCGACCGCGCATCTGTGGCATGCTCTCGGCCCTTTCCACCAAGACAGGAGGCCGAGACAACGATGGCTGTGAACCCCGAGACGCCCGCCCCGCCGATCGAGACGCTCGTCCCAGGCGAAGGTGAGCTCCGAGCGATCTTCAAGACGTCGATGGGCGACATCACGGTGAAGCTCTTCGAGGCCGAGGCGCCGCGCACCGTCGCGAACTTCGTCGCGCTCGCGACCGGTCAGGTCGAGTGGACCGATCCCGCGACGAACCAGAAGACCAAGCGTCCGCTCTACTCGGGCACCGTGTTCCACCGCGTGATCCCGGAGTTCATGATCCAGGGTGGCGACCCGACCGGCACCGGGCGTGGTGGTCCGGGCTGGCGCTTCGGCGACGAGATCCACCCGAAGCTCCGCCACGATCGACCGGGCGTGCTCTCGATGGCGAACTCGGGACCGAACACCAACGGCTCGCAGTTCTTCCTGTGCGAGGTGCCGACGCCGTGGCTCGACGGCAAGCACGCGGTGTTCGGTCACGTCGTCTCGGGACAGGAGCTGATCTCGAAGATCACGCACTCGCCGCGGGACAGCGGGGATCGCCCGAAGACGACGATCACGCTGAACGAGATCCAGATCGTCCGCGAGTGATCACGCGCTGAGCCGACGCGACGAAGAGCGCGCTTCTCCGTGAAGGGAGGCGCGCTCTCAGCGCGTGAGCTCGAAGACGATCGGCACGCGCAGCTCGTCGGCCGAGCGCCACGCGACGAGCGAGGGCGGCGCAGGCACGCGCGAGAGATCGTTCGCGGCGGCGAGCGCAGCTTCGTCGAGCATCGAGTAGCCGCAGGAGCCGGTCACGCGCGCCGCGAGCAGCCGGCCGTCCTCGGCGATGCGGAGCCCGATCACGACGCGTCCCTCGATGCCGCCGCGACGCGCCGGCGTCGGGTAGCGCGCGGCGCGACCGAGGAGCTCGCGCACGCGGTCGGCGTACGCACGACGCGCGCGGCGGATCTCCTCGGCGCTCGGACCACCGTTCGCGCCGCCGCCCGCCTCGTCC
>JALYRN010000177.1 GCA_030855295.1 Myxococcota bacterium
GGCTCGCCGCGAGGTACGGCAAGAGCTCCGCGAGCCCTCGCCCGAGCAGCGTCGTCACGACGCCGAGCGCGGCCGCGAGCAGCAAGCCCGCGCCCAGGTGCGCGCCGAGCTCGCCGCGCTGCTCCGCGCCGACCGACTGCGAGACGAGGAACTTCACCCCGCGCAGCAGGCCCATCGAGAAGCACAGGAGTGCGAACGTCGCGGTCGCCGCGAGCCCGACGCCGGCGAGCGCCGGCGCCCCGAGACGCGACACGAACAGGGTGTCGACCAGCGTCATCACGCCGAACGACAGCATCGAGACTGCGATCGGCCACGACAGGCGTGTCAGCTCGCGAAGAGGTCTCTCTCTCCAGGGCAGGATCCGGTGACGATTGGACATGACGGAGATCTCCAGAAGCGAAGAGGGGAAGAGTCGGAGGCGCAGGAACGCAGAAGGCCGCGGATCCTTTCGGAGCCGCGGCCTTCGGAGGGATCGGGATCTCGGAGGTCGTCAGGTCGACGACGAGATACCGGTCCAGTCCTGGTCCTGCTCGAGGACCGCAGCCGCGGACAGCGCAGAGCGCATGTACTTGCTGGCGTTGGACATGGACACACTCATCTCGAGCGCGGCAATCTGACTTCGATTCATCGATCGGTCAAGCGAGCACTCGAGTCGGGCGGATCGATCCCGAGATCTCTGCGGAACTCGAGGCACTGCCAGCTGCCCTTCGCGAACTCGCGGCAGGTCGTTCCGCGGATCTCGTAGATCGCGCACGCGTTCGGCGCGCCCGGGGTGCCGAGGTGCACGCACGCGCCGTCGTCGCGGGTCGCGAACGCCTGCTCGCCGAAGTGGCCAGGCTGCAGCTGCGCGGCGACGTCGTCGCGCCCGGCGCGCTTCCAGCGGACGATGTCCTCGGCGGGAACGAGGATGCGGCCGTCGCGACCGGTGCGGCAGCACGCGCCGCAGGTCAGGCAGTCGAGCTCGTCGGCATCGCAGGACACGCGGCGCGATCCTGCGGCCTCGAGCTCCCGCCGTCGAGGCTGCCGAGCGCGTGCGCGCAGGTCCGATCGCGGGTCCCCGTCTTGTCGGCTGCTCCTCGCGTGCCGACGTGAATTGCTCGCGGGCTGTCGAAATCGCGCGGCCCGGGAGGACTTCGCTCATGGGGTGGACAGCAATGCGCGTGGCGATCGTGATCGCCGCGGGATGTGTGCTCGTGGCGTGCGGCGACGACGAGACACCGACGGACGCGGGAGCGATGCCTGGAGACGCGCGGGTCGGCGACGGCGGCCGGGACGGGGCGACCCCCGAGGACGGCGCCGTGGACGACGCTGCGATGGGCGACGACGCTGCGATGAGCGAGGACGCTGCGATCTCGATGGACGCCGCGATGCTCGACGACGCCGCGATGTCCGACGACGCCTCGATGCTCGACGACGCCGCGATGCCCGACGACGCCGCGGTCGCGGAGGACGCCACGACCCCGATCGACGCGTTCGTCGCGCCCGACGCCTGGATGGGCGACGCCGCGATCCCCGAGCCGTCCCTGCGCATCGCGATGGTGCGCGCGATCGACGGCATGCTCGCGACGCCGATCCACATCGACACCGTGCAGGTGACCTACGTGCTCGAGCCGGTCGGCGACGATCCCGGAGGCGTGTTCGTCCAGCACGAGCTGCTCGGCCCCGCGCTCTTCGTCGCGATCGATCCGGCGATGCTCTCGGCCACGCCGATCGTCCGCGGCGTGTACGCGTCGTTCTCGGTCACCGAGACCGACGTCGTCGACGGACAGCATCGCGTGATCGGCATCGTCCCCGGCTCCTTCTCGGCCGGCACCACGCCGGTGCCCGGCATCGTCGCCGAGCCGCAGGACGTCACGACGATCGACGTCCCCGCGCAGCTCGACGCGCTCGAGAGCGAGCTGACGCGCAACCGCGTGATGGCCGTCGCGCCCTACGCCGACTGCGGCCTCGATCACTGGTGCGCGGCGATCACGACGACCGGTGTGCCCGCGGCGACCGCGAGCTACCGCTTCCGCACGGTGCAGTCGGTGATCGAGGCGTACGGCCTTCAGCGCCTCTGCTACCAGGAGGTCGAGCTCACGCCGATGTGGCGCTTCACCACGACGGCGCAGACGTCGGCGTGGGTCCCCGCCGATCTGCAGAACATCGCGTGCGCGCTGCCGACCGTCATCGGCGCCGTCGCGCTCTCGCCCACGACCCTCGTCGTCGTCTTCGATGCGCCGCTCGACCCGAGCACGGTGGCGGCGAGCGACTTCACGATCAGCGGCGGCGTGACCGCGGTGGCGGCGAGCGTCGACGGCTACGCGGTCACGGTGACGACGAGCGTGATGGCGCCCGCCTCGATGCACACCGTCATGGTCGGTGCGGTGCAGGACGTGCTCGGCATCGACATCAGCCCCGGCGGGATGCTCGGGACGTTCCGCGTCCCTGCGGTGACCGGTCGTCCGAACGCCGAGGGCCAGGTCGTGATCTCCGAGATCATGCTCAACCCCTCGGGCAGCACCGAGACCGGCCGCGAGTGGATCGAGCTCTACAACCCGAGCGCGACCACGACGCATACGCTGACCGACTGCCTGCTCCGCGACGCGACCGGCATGCACACGCTCGGCACGCTCGCGATCGCGCCCGGCGCGCGCCTCACGCTTGCGAGCGGCGCCGACCCCGGCTTCACCGAGGACTACGTCTACTCGGGCATCACGCTCGGCAACTCCGGCGACTCGGTCGTGCTCGAGTGCGACGGCGTCGAGATCGATCGCGTCGACTACGACGGCACCTTCCAGAGCCGCGACGGCCGCGCGCTGAGCCTCGACCCCGATCTCCAGAACGCGTTCCTGGACGACGAGTCGACGAGCTGGTGCACCGCGATCACCACCTACGCGACCACCGAGCGCGGCACCCCGGGCGCCCCCAACGACGACTGCCGCTGAGCGTTTCCCGCGATCCGCTCCGCGCGCCGCCGCATCACGGCGCGCGCGCGGAGCGCGGTCGGACCGCATGCTACGGTGTTCCCGGTGGAGCCTTCGCTCACCGAGCTCACGGCTGCTCTCGCCGCGCATCGCGATGTAGAGCTCGCGGTCGTGTTCGGCTCGGTCGCCCGCGGCGAGGCGGGCCTGGGCTCCGATGTCGACGTGGCGGTGCGCGGCGCGGTCGATCGGCTGGCGCTCGGCGCCCAGCTCTCCCGGGCGCTCGGTCGCGAGGTCGACGTCGTCGAGCTCGACACCCCCGACCTCGTGCTGCTCTCCGAGATCGTGCGCGACGGCCGCTGCGTCGCCGAGCGCTCGCCGGGCGCCTACGCGCAGTTCCGCTCGCACGCGCTCGCGACCCTCGAGACCGACCTCCCGTTGATCCATCGGCAGCAAGAAGCCTTTCTCGCCCGCCTCGCGCGCGCCGGCGTGCGCGGCTCGGGATGACCCGCCGACACATCATCGCGAAGCTCCTCGGCGGCCTCGCCCACCGCGTCGCGCGCGTCGAGGCGCTGCGGCCCGCCACCGTCGAAGAGCTCACCGCCGACGAGGACACGCTCGATCTCGTCGCGTTCAACCTCATGCTCGCGGTCCAGACCGCATGTGACGTCGCCTCGCACGTGATCGCGGACCAGCGGCTCCGCCCAGCGTCCTCGCTCGCCGAGAGCTTCGAGCGGCTCGCTCAGGAGCGGGTGATCTCGGCACCGACCGCCGCGCAGCTCGCTCGAGCGGTCGGTCTCCGCAACGTGGTGGCCCACGCGTACCACCGACTCGACGTGGCCACGGTGCACGCGGCCGCGACGTCGGGTCTGGCCGATCTCGAGGCGTTCGCGCGCGAGGTCAGCGCGTGGCTCTCAGCCCACGATGCGGACGGCGCCTGAGCACGCGCCCTCGTCGGCACACATCGCTATCCGGTCGCGCCCGCCGGCGCATGCGCGCGACTGCGGCTCGATCGGCGAGCTCGCCGCGGCTTGCCTCTGAAAGAAGCTGCGTTCATTCTTCCACCTGGAAGATGGCATCGCAGGCTCCTCTGTCGGCGTCGCAGGACGATCTCGTGGTCACGAAGGCCGTCGTGCGGGCGGCGACGGCGCTCGGGCTGTCGCAGCGTGATCTCGCGGCGGTGGTGGGGCTGAGCGAGGCCAGCGTGTCGCGGCTCGCGCGCGGACGGCCGCTCTCCGCGGCTCGCAAGGAGGGCGAGCTCGCGCTGCTCCTGATCCGTGTGTTCCGCTCGCTCGACGCCCTGGTCGGAGGCGACGAGCGCAAGGCACGCGAGTGGTTCCACGCCGACAACGCGCACCTGCGCGGCGTGCCCGCGGAGCGGGTGCGCAGCGTCGAGGGGTTGGTCGACGTCGCCAGCTACCTCGACGCGATGCGCGGTCATCTGTGAGCCTGTTCACCGAGAGCGGCGGGGCGTCGCGCCTGCGTCGCCTGGAGCTCGACGCGTTCCGCGTCGTCGAGTCGCAGCACGTGCTCTCGACGCGCAAGCTGGTCGACTCCGACGACGAGCAGGTGCGGCTCGAGACGCTGGTCGAGCGCGTCAAGCCGCCCGTCCCGCCAGCGCCCGGCTTCGCGGGGCTGCACTACCTGCTGTTCACGCCGTTCCGGCACCCGCCGCTGCGATGGGGCTCGCGCTTCGGCCGCCGAGACGAGCGCGGCATCTTCTACGGATCGAAGGAGCTCGCGACCGCGTTCGCCGAGGTGTCGTACTACCGTCTCCTGTTCCTCGAGGGCACGTCCGCCGCGCTCGGCACGATCACGGTCGAGCTCACCGCGTTCGCGGTGTCGATCGCGACCCGGCGCGGCATCGATCTGACGCGCCCGCCGTTCCGCGCGCACGAGGCCGAGCTCGCATCGCGGACCTCGTATGCCGCGACCCAGGCGCTCGGCACCGAGCTGCGCGGCGCGGGCGTCGAGGTCCTCCTGTTCCGCTCCGCGCGCGCGGAGCGCGGCGTCAACGTCGCGCTCTTCGCGCCCGCGTTCGTGAAGAAGCGCCCGTCGCGCGAGGCGCTCTGGATCTGCACCGCGAGCCGCGACAAGGTCGAGCTCTCCCGCAAGCTCCGCGATCCGCGCGGCCGCTTGGCCTCCCCGCGCTTCGTGTTCCCGCGCGCGCTCTTCGAGACCCACGGCGCGCTCGACCGCGTCGCGTGAGTCGAGGTCTCCCGACCACCCCACGGCCACTCCTCAGGATCCCACCATGACCGAACGAACGATCGAGCTGTTCTACGACGTCGGCTCTCCGTACACGTACCTCGCGATGACGCAGGTGGAGTCGCTCGAGGCGCGCCTCGGCGCGACGGTGCGGCTGCGGCCCTTCCTGCTCGGCGGCGTGTTCAAGGCGACGGGCAACGCACCGCCCGCGCAGGTCGCCGCCAAGGCGCGGTGGATGGGCGACGATCTCGAGCGCTGGGCCGCGCACTACGGCGTGCCCTACGAGCTCGCGTCGCGCTTCCCGCTGAACACGCTGTCCACCCAGCGCGCGCTCGCGGCCGCCGATCTCGAGGGGGGACAGGCGGCGCTGCGCGCGCTGACGATGCCGCTCTTCCGTGCGCTCTGGGTCGACGACCGCGACGTGTCCGCGCCCGAGGTGATCGCGGACGTGGCGAGCGCCGCGGGCCTCGACGGTGCGAGCTTGATCGCACGCGCCTCGCAGGACGACGCCAAGCAGCACCTGCGCGTGACCACCGAGGAGGCGATCGCGCGCGGCGCGTTCGGCTCGCCGAGCTTCTTCGTCGGCGATCAGCTCTTCTTCGGCAACGATCGGATCCCCCTGATCGAGGCGCTGTTCGCGTCGCGCTGAGCCGGACCGATCGAGGGCCGCGGCTTGCGCTGGGGGCTCCTGAATTCTAAGCGCATCTGCGATGCGCTACGTCTGCCTGAACTGCGGTGACCGCTTCGAGATCGAAGCGGGCAAGGACGACAAGAAGACCCGCTGCCCCTCGTGCATGCGGGTGACGGGGATCGAGAAGGTCCAGGAGTCCAAGCCGAGCGCGTCCTCCCGCAACCCGTGGCTCGTGCCGGGCGTCGCAATCGCGGTGCTCGCGGCCATCGGCGGTGGCTACGCGATGTGGCGCTCGAACACGCCCCGGGAGGTCGGCGACGAGGTGCCGCTGCGGCCGCTCGAGCAGGACGAGGTCGCGGGGCACCTGCGCCGCTTGCGCGTCGATGGGCCCTCGGTCGCGTCGTTCCTCACCGCGGGCGAGGGCGTCGAGGCGTTCGCCGAGAGCGCGACCGAAGGACGGCGCTCTGCGACCGACATGGCCGAGGGCGTGTACGAGGCGATCCGCGCGCGCGCCGCGCAGCACGGCTTCTCGCGGTGGTCCCTCGGCGTGCCGCGCGAGACGCCGCTCGGCGACGCCGAGGCGGTGCGCGGGTGGATCCGCGAGGACGGCGCGCGGCGTCGTCTCTACCCGCTCGAGGCCGCCGCGCTGATGGTCGCCGCGCTCCGCAGCCGCGGCGTGCCCGCGATGGTCGCGGAGGTGTGGCGCTTCCCGGGCGACCGCGCCCCGCCCGATCCCTCCGGCCACTTCGGCTACTACGTCGCCGCCGTGTACGACGGCGATGTCGGCGAGGGCGAGCCGCACCTCTACGATCCCTGGGCCGGCCACGAGGTCCAGCCCGAAGAGGACGACTACCGCGTGCTGAACGACATCGAGGCGCTCGGCGCGGCGCTCAACCTCCGCGCGATCCACCTGCTCGTGCGGGAGAACGATCCGACGCGCGCGATGGAGATCTCGAGCGATGCCCTGCGCCTCGATCCTCGCTCGCCCGCGACCCGCTCGGTGCGCGGCGCGATCCTGATCGCGTCGGGCGGTGCGAACGAGGGCGTCGCCGAGTTCGAGGCGGCCAGCCAGATCCGCGCGGACGCGCCGCGGCACCAGCTGCTCGCCAGCGTCCACCTCGCGCAGGGCGATCTCGAGGGCGCGCGGCGTGAGCTCCAGGCGGCGCTCGAGCTCGCGCCCGACTACGCGGCCGCGCGTGCCGTGCTCGCGACGCTGCACCTCTCGGAGTCGGAGCCCGAGCTCGCGCGCGAAGAGCTCGAGCGCGCGCAGCGGCTCGATCCCGATCTCCACATGCTGCCGGGCCTCTGGGCCGGGTACTACGCGACCACCGGCGATCTGCCGCGCGCGATCGAGAGCGCGCGCACGGCCGTCGAGCGCAACCCGACGGACATCCAGACGCGCTTGATGGCGGCGCGCGTGTACCGCGCCGCCGGGCGCTACGACGACATGCGCCGCGAGGCGCGCGAGGTGATGCAGCGCGTCCCTGCGGGACAGCGCGCCGACATGGAGCAGCTGATCCGGCGCCTGCTCGGGCCCTCGGCGCTCGAAGATCCGCTCGACGAGGCCGAGGACGACGACGAGCTCTTCGGCGACGAGGAAGAGGGCGATGTCGCCTCGGACGACTCGTCGTTCCAGCTCGGCGGCGGCTCGCGGCTGCTCGGCGCCGAGGGCGCAGGCACCGGCACCGCGCCGAGCCTCCTCGAGGGCGGAGGTGACCTCGGCGCGGGCGGCGGGGCACCGCCGGGCGGGCAGGAGCCCTTGCTCCGGCTCGGCGATCCGTCGAGACTCCGGCTGGGCGGCGGCGGAGCGCCGGGCGGCGGGGATGGGCTGCGCCTCGATCTCGGCGGCTCCGACTGAGCGCCTCCGAGCGACAGCGCCTCCGAGCGAACAGGAGCCAGCGATGACGGATCAGGGGCAGGGTGGGGGCGGTTTCACGCCGCTGACGCCGATCGGCGGGCCGACCCTCGAGGAAGAGGAGCGGGCCCTCAAGAGCGGCCGCGGCAAGATGATCGCGGGCATGGTGTTCGCCGTGCTGATCGCCGTCGGCGGGCTGATCTGGTTCGTGGGCTCGCAGCAGCCCAGCGAGTACGGTCAGATCGGCCGCCAGATCAACGGGATGCGCGCCGATCACTTCGATGCGTTCTGGGCCTGCGCCCTGCCGCGCGCCGACCTGCGCGACATCCGCAACGACCAGCAGCTGCGCACCGAGATCGCGCGCCGAGCCGCGTCGCCGCGTCCCTACGCGCAGCACGTTCGCAGCGAGTGCATCGTGCGCCTCGACGAGCACGTCTCGCCGCTCAACGCGCTGATCGTCCCCGAGGATCTCGCGCCCGCGGTCGAGCAGCTCCGCGCTGCGATCAATGCGCAGCGCCAGGCCTGGAGCAGCTTCCTCGACTACCTCGAGCACGTCGAGGGCGCCTTCGACCCCGAGGCCGCCGACGAGCACCTCACGGCGATCGCGCGCGGCTGGTTCGAGTACAAGGTCGCGCACGGCGCGATCAACGACGTGCTCCGGACGCACGTCGACGAATAGGCGCGCGCGCTCGCGACGTCGTCTCCTCGGTCCTCCGCGATGCGCATCGCCATCCTCTCTCGCGCCCGCAGCTGCTACAGCACGCGGCGTCTGCGCGAGGCATGTCTGTCACGCGGGCACGACGTGCGCGTGCTCGACACGCTGCGCTTCTCGACCGTCGTCGAGAAGGGCAACCCCGACCTCTACTACAAGGATCGCCGGCTCTCGCGCTACGACGCGGTGATCCCGCGCATCGGCGCGTCGATCACGTTCTACGGCACCGCGGTCGTGCGGCAGTTCGAGCAGATGGGCGTCTTCACGCTCAACGGCTCGCACGCGATCACCGTCGCGCGCGACAAGCTGCGCGCGCTGCAGGTCCTGTCGCGGCACACCGTGGGCTTCCCGACCACCACGTTCGTGCGCCACCGCGACGATCTGCTCCCCGCGATCGATCGCCTCGGCGGCGGGCCGGTCGTGATCAAGCTGCTCGAGGGCTCGCAGGGTGTCGGCGTGATCCTCGCCGACACGCGGCGCGTCGCGCAGACGATCGTCGAGACGCTGCAGAGCGCGCGACAGAACGTGCTGATCCAGCGCTTCGTCGCGGAGAGCCGCGGGCGCGACATCCGCGCGCTGGTGGTCGGCGGCCGGGTCGTCGCGGCGATGCGGCGGGTCGCGCAGGGCGACGAGTTCCGGAGCAACGTGCATCGCGGCGGCCGCACCGAGGCGGTGCAGCTCGAGCCCGAGTACGAGCGCACCGCGATCCGCGCCGCGCAGATCATGGGCCTGCGCGTCGCGGGCGTGGACATGCTCGAGTCGCACGAGGGACCGCTCGTGATGGAGGTCAACTCGTCGCCCGGTCTGCAGGGCATCGAGACCACCACCGAGATCGACGTCGCCGGTCACATCGTCGATCACATCGAGGAGCAGGTCCTCTTCCCCGAGGTCGATCTCAAGCAGCGCCTGACGCTCGACAAGGGCTATGGCGTCAGCGAGTTCCCGATCACGCCGACGAGTGAGCTCGCCGACAGGACGCTCGCCGAGTCGCAGCTCGACGAGCGCGACGTGCGCGTGCTCTCGATCCAGCGGGGCGGCCTGGTGATCCCGAACCCGAAGGGCGGCACGCGCCTGCTCGCGGGCGACGTCGTGCTCTGCTTCGGCAAGCTGCTCGCGCTCAAGCACCTGATCCCGCGCGATGCCCGCCGCGAGCGCAGCGCCGGCACGCCGGACCGCAAGCGCGATCCGAGCGCGTGACGCGCGCTACTCGTCGCCGAAGTAGACGCGGCCGCTCGCGCCGAGCACGCCCGGCGGTCCGGCTTCCGTCGCGGCGCGCTGGCAGTCCTCGATCGTGATCGCATCGCGGATCGCGCTGGGCTCGAGCGAGCGCGCGAGCTCGTGGGCGTGCGCCTCGTCGCGCGCCCGCACCTCGAGCACGCGCAGGTAGCCCTTCACGTC
>JALYRN010000178.1 GCA_030855295.1 Myxococcota bacterium
CCGTAGCCGTGCACCACCGCGCGGCAGCGCACGCGCAGGCAGTCGGGGTCGATCGCGGTGATGCCGAGCGGCGACGGAGGCGCGCCCGCGGTGAACGCCACCGTGGTCTCGCGCCCGTCCGCGCTGCGCACCGTCACCGGCCCGCTCTGCGCGCCCATCGGGACGTAGAGCCGGATCTCGCTCGGGCTCGTGAACGCGTACGGCATCGCGTCGCTGACCCCCGCGAAGCGCACCTGCATGCCCTCGCGCGCGAAGCCCAGGCCGCGGATCGCGATCGCCTGCCCCGGATGCGCCGTCGCAGGCTCGACCGCCGCCACAGTGAACTCGCCGATCACCACGTGCTCGCGCTCGCTGAGCGACGAGCCCTGCAGGCGCACGGTCACGCGGATGCGGCCGCTGGTCGCGCCCTGCGGGATCACCGCCTCGATGCGCTCGTTCGTCACCGAGCGGAGCTCCATCCGCCGATCTCCGATCGCCGCCTCGACCAGCGCAGGGTTGGTCCCGAAGCTCGTGCCGTGGATCGTCACCACCGACCCGGCCGTGCTCCGCTCCGGCTCGAAGCGCGCGACCACGGGCGGGTTCGTGACGACGAACGCGTCGCTGCTGCGCGCCTGTCCGGCGTGCTCGATGTCGACCGTCAGCGGACCGCTCGCGGCCTGCGGGATGCGCACCCGGAGCTGCGTCGGCGCGGCCGAGAGCACCTGACACGGCGTCCCCGACAGCGTCACTCGGTTCTGCGCGGGCGTCGCCGCGAACCCGGTGCCGGTGATCACGACCTCGGTCCCCGGGCCACCGCTGCGCGGCGCGAAGCGCTGCACCACCGGCGGCACCATCGCGGTGAACGCCGCGCGCGAGAGCGCGGGACCGATGCCGTGGACCGTCACCGCGATCGGCCCGGTCGTCGCGCCGGCGGGCACCTCGGCGATGATCTCCGACTCCGTCAGCCCGCGCACGCGCCCCGCCGCCGTGCCGAACAGCACCTGCACCTGTCGCACGTCGGTGCCGAAGCTCTGGCCGCGGATCCGCACCTGCGTCCCGGGCGGCCCCGCCGGCGGATCGAAGCTCGCGACCACCGGCGCCGCCTGCACGACGAAGGGCTGCGTCGCGAACGCGCGCCCGAGCCCGCGCACGTCGATCATGAAGAGCCCGGTCGTCCCGCGCGGCGGCACCTGCAGGACCACGGTGCCGTCGGTGACGCGCAGCACACGGCAGGGCACGTTCCCGAGGAACATGCGGTTGCTCGACGCGCGCTCGGCGAGCCCCGTGACCGTCAGCGTCACCTCGCTGCCGGGCGCGCCGATCGCGGGGGTGAACCCCGTGATCTGGATGCCGGTGCCGATCTGCAGGTCGACGGCGGCGGTGGCCTCGCCGGTGCCCGAGACGCGCACCGCGAAGCGCCCGTTCTGCGCGCCCTGCGGCACGATCACGACGAGCTGCGTCGGCGTCGCGCTCCGCACCACGACCGCCTGCCCGTTGAACGTCACGACGTTCTCCGTGATGCGCGGTGAGAAGTTCTCGCCGACGATGCGCACCTCGGCGCCGGGGGCCGCGATGCGCGGCTGCACGTCGGTGATCGCCGGGGGAGGCGCCGCGGCGAGCACGCGGAACTCGGGCCCGATCGTGGTCGCGACGCCGGGCACCTCGATCGCGAGGTGGCCGCTCGTCGCTCCCGCGGGCACCCGGATCGTCCAGCGGTTCGGCAGCCGCGAGATCACCTCGACCGCGCGCCCCGCCAGCCGCACCTGCTGGTCGGGCCGGAAGTAGCGACCGACCATCTGCACCGTGGTGCCGGGCGGCCCCGACGTCGGCTCGAGCCGCTCGATCACCGGCGGCGGCTGCTGCACCTGCGCCATCGCGAGCGTCGGCACGAGCAAGAGAGATGCGAGCGCGAGCCCGATCGGAGCGAGACGGAAGATCGATCGCATGCGTTCCTCGGCAGATGTGCGCCGCGAGGATACGACCATCCTCGCTCGCTGCGAAATCCGTTCGCGTCGACGCGGCGTGCACCGCTTCGATTCGATCGCAGCGCTTGCGCCCGGATCGCGTCCGCGTATAAGAGAGGAGCACTGAACATGAGTTCAGCGGCCCGAGCGACCGGACCGGCGCTCGGAGACAGGAGGCCCCTGATGCCCGATCGCGATCCCGTCCCCGCCCTCGCCCGCGAGGTGATCGATCTCTACCGCGGCCCGCTCGAGGCGGTGCGCTTCCCCGATCTCGATCGCGACGTGCTCGACGCCGCCGAGGTCGAGCTGCTCGAGGCCCAACGCGCGCTCGAGGAAGCCGAGCGCGCACTGGAGCGAGCGCGCGAGCAGGTCGCCGAGCACGGCGCGACGCTGGTGTCGAAGGCGCAGCGCGCGCTCGCCTACGCGCGCGTGTTCGCCGAGGGACAGCCCGAGCTCCGCGAGCGCCTCGACGCGATCGCCGCGCCGGCGTCGAAGCGCGGAGAGCTCGCGCGCGAGCCCAGCAGCGCGAGCGCGCCTCGTCGATCGCGCCGCGGGCGCAAGAACGGCGGCGACGATGGCGCGACGCTCTTCGAGGCGCCGACACCGGCCGACGCCGACGCGGACGCCGACGACGCGATCACGGACGCAGCGTGATCGTCGAGGCGGGCATCGAGCTCCCGAGCTGCGCGGCGCCGCATCCGCCCGCGACCTGCCGAACGTTCTCGTAGCGGAACGTGTACGTCGGCCCGGCGATCGCGCCGAACGTGAACGTGCGCGTGATCGGCGCGACGCTCCCGGGCGACACCACGAACCGACCGACCTCGGTGCCGTTGACCATCAGGCGCATGTCCTGGGTGTCGCAGGTCAGCCCGTTCGAGGTCGGCACCAGGCTCATGTCGAGCGACGTCGTCGACGCCAGGCTCGTCGAGCGAGCTCCCTGGATGTAGCCGCCGTACTGCCAGATGTACGCAGACGACGACGTGTCCGTGCTCTGCGGGAACGTGACCGTCTCCGGAACCGCGAGCGGCGTGATCGTCACCGCCGCGCGCCAGCTCCCGCCCGCGCCGCCGCTCTTGCCGTCGAGCGCGACGTAGTAGGTCCCGGCCGCGAGCGCGCTCCGCGTCAGTCGCGCGGCGCCGCCGCCCGCGCCGTCGTCGTCGCACGTCACGTCCATCGCCGCGCAGCTGGTGCCCATCGACAGCACGGTGTCGTAGCTCGAGCCGGTGGTGTCGATCGTCACGTCCGACGCGGTCGCCAGCGTGACGCGCAGGAACACGTCGGGATCGTCGCCCGCACCGCACGCGCCCGCGAAGTCGCTCGCCGCGCACGTCGAGGTGCCCATGAACGTGCCGCCCGCCGACACGTCGATCGGCGCCGAGCACGTGTCGCCCATCACCGTCGCGCGATCGTTGCGGCAGAAGCCTGCGCTCATGCACGCGTCGACCGTGCAGGCGTTCCCGTCGTCGCAGGTGTTCGCCACGTGCGTGCAGGTTCCGTCGGCCGCGCATCCGTCGATCGTGCAGAAGTCGCCGTCGTCGCAGCTCGGAGGGCAGGGCGGGCCGGCGTCCTGCCCGCCGTCGAGCTGCCCGCCGTCGAGACCGGGAAGGATCGCGCCGTCGCTGCGCTCGAGCTCGCCGGCGTCGATCCCGGGACGGCTTCCGTCGACCCGCCGTCCGCCGTCCGCGAGGCGCCCCTGATCTTCGGTGCCGCCGCCGCCGGTCGCGCAGCCGAGCGCGATCCCTGCGGCCACGAGCGTCGTTCCCCAAGAAGCGATGCGCATCGCTCGATGCTCGCCCCCCGGCCGGGAACGGTCAAACAGAACGCGAGCCGCCCGTAGTCGATCGGCTCGCCCGCTCCGGGCCCTCCCGTCCGCGCGCGCGGTGCGCGCTCCCGTCCGGTCCCTCCGGGGCGAGCACTCCTGTAGGGATCAATACCGCGGATCGTCGTACGTCACGTCGTAGCCGCGCACTGCGCCGGGCGGGTGCAGCGGCGCGAGCTCGCAGGTGACGTTCCCCTCCGCGTCGACGCGCGTGGTGACGTCCACCACCCGCCACATCGCGCCGATGCCGTCGCTGCCGACCGCGCCCTCGAAGCGCGGCACCAGATCCGGCGCCGCGCCGTACGTGCCGACGCGCCGTCCTCCGCAGTACACGTTGACCAGCGGCCGCGCGCGCGTGCCCGAGTAGTTCTGCACCATCACGCGGAACGTCTCGCCATCGCGCGGCACGTCGACGTTGATGTTCTCGGGGACCCCGATGCCCTCCGCGAGGTTGTTGTCGATGTCGAGCCTCGGGTTCGTGCAGAACCCGAGCATCCGCCAGAACGTGCCCTGCGGACCGTTCTCGCACTCTGCGAGCGCGCTCGGCTCGTAGCCCCAGTCGGCGCGCATCACGCCCGCGCCGCCGCGCACCACCGCCTCGCAGTTGTGCCAGCCGCACGCGTCACCCAGCGGCATGAACGCGGTCGCGCCCGGCGGGTACCACGGTGTCGTGCTCCCGGGACGGTGCAGGAAGAGATCGAGATCCTGCGTCTCGCTCTCCGGGTAACACATCTCGATGCGCAGCCCCGGCCCCTCGACGTGCACGTTCCACGAGCACGACAGCACGGTGCCCTCGACCGTCGTCACCTCGAGCGTGACCGTGTAGTCGCCGCTCAGGCGCGGCACGAACGTCGCGTCCTCACGCCTCGCGTCGCGCAGCTCGAACGACTCGAGCCGCGGCGCCAGCCGATCGCAGGGTCCGCCCTCGACCCGCCATCGCCACGAGCGCGCGAGCCCCGGATAGAACTCGCCGCCGCGCAGCGCGTAGTCGGCGAAGGGCGCGCCGACCGGCACGCGCGGATCGCCGGGGCTCGGACAGTCGAGCGGGCAGTCGCGCCGCGCCGAGCACCCATCGCAGAGGTTGTCGCGCCCGTCGCAGACGTCCGGCTGCGGCCCGATCCCGCCGGTGCACTCGCCCCATCGGCCGCTCAGCTCGCAGACCTGCGATCCGTCGCTGCACACGCCGACGCCGCGCCGGCCCGGCGGTCCGGGGAAGCACGCCTGCACCGTGCCCGGCTCGCAGTCGCAGCCCTCGTCGATCGCGCCGCTGCAGTCGTCGTCCTGGCCGTTGCCGCAGATCTCCGCGGGCCCGCACCCATCGCTGGACGGGATGCAGCCCGCGTCCCAGCTCGCGTCGACCCCGCCGTCGATCGGCGCATCGATCGCGGCATCGGCGCTGCCGTCGTGACCCGCGTCCATGCCGCCGTCGCGCGGCGTCGCTCCGTCGAGCGGATCCTCGGTCAGCGCACCGGTGCGCGCTCCGCAGGCGCCGAGCGCGACGACGATCACGAGCCACCCTGGAAGACAAGCGAGCGCGCGCGCCATGGCCGCGCAGCATACATGCGCGCGTCCCCGAACGGCATTGCACCCGACCGCCGCGGCTCTACGTGCAGCCGCGCAGCTTGCCCCGGACGCCTGCATAGGGCTATTCAGTGGGTCCGCGGCTCGTTCTGCGCGGATGCCGGAGGCTGAATGGCTCGGAACGTTCTTCGTAACTTCTCGTTGCTCGCGATCGCTCTCGCCGCGCTGCTCGCGCATCTCGGCAATCCATCGCAGGTCGAGGCCCAGCGTCAGATCCCGGTGAACGTCGAGTCGGTCCCCCCGGGCGCGACCGTCTACCTCGACAGCCCCGACGCCGCCCCGCTCGGCACGACGCCGCTGACGGCGGTCCGCATCCCCGCCGGATCGCACACGCTGATCTTCCGGATGCCGAACTTCGAGGAGGCACGCCTCCCGATCACCGTGCGCCGCCGCCGCGAGACCTTCCGCGCGGTGCTGCGGCCGCTCGGCACGATCGAGGTCAGCGCCGGCAACGAGGGCGCGCGCGGCGCGCGGGTGCGCATCGACGGTCAGCCCGTCGGCGGCGGCACCCTCGGCTCGCTGCCGATCCGCGTCGAGAGCCTGCAGCCCGGACGGCACCAGGTGCAGATCTCGCGCGAGGGCTACAACGAGTTCGAGCAGTGGGTCGAGGTGCAGGGCGGGCAGGTGGTCCGCGTCACCGCGATGCTCGAGCAATCCGCGCCCACGACGGGCTCGATCCTCGTCAACGCCGACATCCAGGGCGCGCCGATCTTCCTCGACGGCCAGCCACGAGGCGTGACGACGACGGTGATCGACGACGTGCCCGCGGGCATGCACCAGATCGAGATCCGTCCCGAGGGCGAGGACACGCAGCCCTTCTCGCAGCAGGTGCTCGTGCAGACCGGTCAGCGCGCGACCGTCTCCGCGACGCTGCGCCGCGCGTCGACCGAGCCGACCACGGGCGCGATCGCGATCATCACCGACGTGCCCGAGGCCGAGGTGCGCATCAACGGCCAGGCGCTGCCGCCCGGCACGTTCTCGCGCGACGGTCTCGCGCCCGGCAACTACGTCGTGCAGGTGATCGCGCCCGGGCACGCGCCGTACCGCGGCGAGGTGCAGGTGCAGGCCGGGCAGACGACGTCGGTCGACGCGCAGCTGACGGCCGAGGTCGGCCCGCCGGGGCGCATCAACATCGCCGTCGCCAACGTGCCTGGCGCGACCGTCACCGTGAACGACGAGGAGCGCACCGCGCCCTTCGTGCTCAACCAGCCGGAGCCCGGCACGCACGCGATCGTCGTGCGCGCCGAAGGCTACGGCGAGGTCAGCTTCACGTGCTCGACGATGCCGGGCGTGCCCGAGAGCGACTCGTGCGTGCGCACGATCGAGCTCGAGCCCCTCGCGGTGCCGCTTCGCGTGACGCTGCAGGAGGACGTCGAGGGCACCGCGATGCTCGCGATCGACGGTCGCGAGGTCGGACAGGTCCCCTACGAGGGCCGCATCCCGGTCGGCGATCACATCTTCGAGGTCTCGGCCGAGGGCTACGAGACGTATCGCCAGCAGATGCTGGTGTCGTACGGCGAGGGCGCGATCACGATCGACGCGCGCCTGCGTGACTCGAGCGAAGAGGCGGCGGCCGAGGGCGTGACCCACTCCGCGCTCCCGATCGCGATGAACCACCCGATGATCGACGTGTCGACGGGGTGGCCGTACCTGCTCGAGGTGCGGCTCTCGATCGGCCTGCACGAGAACTTCGACGCCGGCTTCGCGATCCGCACGTTCGGGCGGATCACCGAGTTCGAAGGCCGCGTTCGCTTCGGCGGGCGCGTGCTCCGGCAGCTCGCGCTCGGCGCGCAGGCGCGCTTCGGCGGCGGCATCGGCCCGAGCATCAGCGTGGGAGCGCCCAACTACTCGCACATCGACGGCGACCCGTTGATGGCCGGCGATCAGCCGCTGCCGCCCGAGAGCCACCAGGACTACGTGCCGACCGTCATGGAGGGCGGCGCGCGCTGGGACTATCCGGTCAACAACGCCTTCCTGACGATCGAGGGCATGATCTCGCTGCTGCTCGAGCCGGTCGCCGCGGTGACGCTGTGGCTCGGTGTCGACATGCACACCGACGAGTACGCGGCGAGCGCGCGCAACTCGGGCGCCTACGCGAGCTTCGGTCCCGGCGGCGCGATGGATCCGATCTGCGAGCCGATGGGAACGGTGCTCAACTGCCGCCGTCAGGACATGGCGCGTCTTCGCCTCGGTGGCGCGGTCGAGTTCGTGCTCAGCCCGAACTTCAACCTCTGGCTGATCTTCGAGGGCATCCTCGCGCAGACCAGCGATCACCGCCGGCTCTTCAGCGGCTTCCTCGCGGACGCCGCCGACATCCGCATCTATCCGCGGCTCGGCTTCACCTTCAAGTTCTGACGCTCGACCGTTCTCCGGAACGTAGGAAGGCTGCGGGGAACCGCTCTCCGTGAGAGTGGTCCCTCGTGGTACGGTGGCCGACGTGGTGCGCGAGCTCGCTCGAGCTCTGACGATCCTCCTCGTGCTCGCGGTGAGCTCGCTCGCCGCGGCACAGGAGCCATCTGCGATCGCGGCGCCGAGGCGCCCCGATCAGCTCGACCCAGCCGCGCCGCTGACCTTGCGTCCGGAGCCTGCGCTCCGCCCGCTCGCGGGGCGCATCGCGCGGATGCTCGAGCTGCGCGCGCAGCTGGTCGTCAGCGTGGGCGATGCGCCGCCGCCCGGCGTGCCCGAGGCGGTGCCCGCCGCGCACGTCGGGATGGTGCGCGACGGCCCCGAGCTCTTCGTCGCGCTCGGCGGTCCGCAGGGCCTCGTCTACACCAGCCGCGTCGATCTCCCGGCGGCGATCGATCCCGCGGTGCGCGCGGTCGCGCTCACCGTCGAGGCGCTGCGCGACGCGGCGATCGAGGGGCCTCCCCCGCGCACCGAGGGCGAGGGCCAGGGCGCCGCGCCCGGCGAGCGCGTGAGCTTCGTCTACATCGAGCCGGAGGGCGGCCTCTTCGGGGTGCGCCGGCGCATCGAGCCGATCGCGCGGCCGACGATCTACCTGCGCCTGCTGCTCGGGTTCTCGACCGCGCGCGACACCGCGCTGGTCGGCCCGGGCGTCGGTCTCGGGCTCTGCATCGAGATGAGCTGCGCCGTGCTCGAGGGCGATCTGCCGATCATCCCCGAGGAGCGCGTCAGCCCGAGCGACGGCCGCGTCGTGCGCTATCGCCCGATCAGCCTCGGCCTGCGCCTGCAGATCCGGCCCTGGCGGTGGGGCGACTTCGTGCCGGCCGTGACCCTCGGCGTGCTGACGCGCTTCGGCAACGCGTGGGTCGACGAGGTGCCCGGGGTGGCCCCCAGCGAGACCCAGACCGTGACCGACTTCGGCCTCCGCGGGACCCTCGAGCTCGCGTGGATCTTCGCGGAACCATTCGAGATCGTGATCGAGGGGGGCGTCGACTTCGTCGCGAACCCGGCGCGCTTCGTCCGCGCCGGGGAGGTCGTGCTGCTCGAGGACGTGGTGACGGTCTGGGGCGTGACATCCTTCCGGCTGCGCCCATGACCGACCCCTCCCGGCCGCGTCCTGGAAATCCTCTACGCGCGGAGCGACTGCTCCACGTGACACGAGACGTCGCCATGCGCGTGCTCGAGGGAGGCGCGTCCGGAGGGAGCGCGGGGCCGGCCGTTCGCGCGACCGACGACGATCACGCGCTCCTCGCGCGCGCCGCCGCGGGCGACGACGTCGCGGTCCGGCGGCTCTACCGCGACCACGTCGACCGCATCCATCGCACCGTCGCGCGCATCCTCGGCAGCGACGACTCCGACGTCGAGGACGTCGTGCAGCAGACCTTCCTCGCGGCGCTCGACGGCGCGGCGCGCTTCGACGGCCGCTCCAAGGTCTCCACGTGGATCATCGGCATCGCGACGCGCCGCGCGCTCGATCAGTCGCGCGAGCGCTGGCGGCGATCGCGGTGGCAGCGGGTCGGCGAGATGGTCGGGCTCGGTCGCGCCGCGGCCCGCCCCGACGACCTGCACGACTCGCGCGCGCTCGCCGAGTGGGCGCTCGCGAAGCTGACGCCCGAGCAGCGCACGGTCTTCGTCCTCCACGAGGTGGAGGGCCACACGCTCGCGGAGATCAGCGCGATGACCAGCACCGGGATCTCGACGCTGCACGCGCGCCTGGTCGCGGGGCGCAAGCGTCTCGACGCCGCGCTCGCGACCATCGGACACGAGTCCGACGCGATCGGCGCACAGGGAGGAGACGATCATGACGGGGCGTGACGGCAGCGCGCGCGTGGCGGAAGCGCTGCGGGCCTCGCCGCCCGAGCTCGACGACCTGCGTCGCGCGCGGATCGAGCGGCGTGTGCTCGAGGGCGCAGCCAAGCTCGAGGTCGCAGCCAAGCTCGAGGTCGCTGGCAAGAGG
>JALYRN010001004.1 GCA_030855295.1 Myxococcota bacterium
CGGCGAGCCCGATCGACGCGGCGAGCCCGATGGACGCCGCCGTCGGCGACGGCGGAGCGGACGCCTCGACGGCGCTCTGCGATGCGATGGACGTGCGCGAGGGCAGGGCGTGCGGACCGACCGAGCGCCCCGCGCTGCGATGGCACTGGGATGGCGCAGCGTGCGTGTCGGCCGCCTGGTGCGACTGCGTCGGTGCCGACTGCGACGGACGGTTCGGCGCGGAGTCGGAGTGTCGTCGCGCGCACGCGACCTGCTCGAGCGGTGGAGCGTGCGCCAGCGACGACGAGTGCGCTGCCGGCGTCGAGTGGTGCGAGGGTGGTCGCTGCGTCGAGTGCGACAACAGCGGGCTCGCGTGCCGCATCAGCTGCCCCGAAGGGTGGTCGATCTACGAGCGCAACGGCTGCCATCCCTGCGCGTGCGCGCCGGTGAACGACTGCGTGCAGGACGCGGACTGCGGCGGCGCCTCGGAGTGCTACGCGGGCGCGCACTGCTGGGACTGGTGTCCGGAGGGTGACGCCAGCTGCTGCTTCGGCAACGTCTGCTCGACGCGCGGATGTCCCGCCCCGCCGCCGGTCGGGTGCACGGTGCGCGGATGCGCCGTCGGTGAGTCGTGCGAGACGGAGATGGGGTGCGCGCCGAGCAGCTGCTCGTGCGGAGCCGGAGGTGCGTGGGCGTGCACCCGCGACTGCGGCGGCGGCGTCTGCGTCGCTCGGTAGTCAGCCGTTTCGGTCGAGCAAGCGTTGCGCGACGTGACGGATGGGCGCGGCGCGCTCGCACGGATCTGCCGCGAAAACGCTGGCTACGGTGCGGCATGGTCGCTGCTCATGGGCAGCCCGCGACGATGCGATAAGATGCGCGTCGCAAACCAAGAGGGAGTCGATTCATGAAGATCCGTTCGGTGATGGTTGCGCTCGGTTGTGTGGGCATGGCGGCGGCGTGCGGCGGCTCGGACTCGGGGAGCGCGGCGGTCTCGCTGAGCGGGCCCGGCTTCGCGGAGACGACGGTGAGCGGCACGGCCGGCGGACCGCAAGCGGGCGATGCGCTCGGCTCGGACTGCATCGGACAGTTCCCGGCGTCGCCGCAGCACACCGTGACGGTGGGCGCCGCGATCCCGATGCTGCGCGTGCTCGTGAACGCCGGCGCCGACGCCGACACGACGCTCGCGGTGCGTCGCCCCGACGGCACCATGGTCTGCAACGACGACTCGGGCGATCCCGGCAACGGCCTCAACCCCGTGGTCGAGCTCCCGAACGCGGCGCCCGGTGAGTACCAGGTCTACGTCGGTGGTTACTCGAGCGGCGACACGTGGGCGAGCTACCGCCTCGGCTTCTCGGAGGCCGCCGGCCAGATGCCGTCGCAGGTCGTCGCGGCGCCCTGACTTCTGCACGAGCTCGAGCGATCGGAACGGAGCCCGCGCGGCCAGACGCTGCGCGGGCTCGCGGTCGACGACGAGGCGTGGAGCTGTGTGGGCGCGCGCTGGAACGTGCCGTGCACCGCTCGGCGGCGTGATCCGCGCGAACGACTTGGTGCGACAGATCGCGACGCTCGCGGGCATCGCGTTCGGGATCGCGGTGAACATCACGTTCGCCGCGCGGATCGCCGACGGCGCCTCGCCGGCCGGGGAGCAGCCGCTCGACGCGGCCGCATACGCCTTCGGGATCTGGGGGCTGATCTTCGTGGGCGAGGGCGCGTACGCGATCTATCAGGCGCTTCCGTCGCAGCGCGAGCGGACGCTCCACCGCAGCGTGGGCCGGTGGGCGGCCATCAACGGCGTCGCGCAGGGGCTCTGGGTGAGCGCGGTGATCCTCGAGCGCTTCTTCGTGGCGTGGCTGTTGATCGTCGTGATGCTGTGCTCGTTGATCGCGATCGAGCTCGCGACCGGTGCAAGGCGCCACGGCCTGCGGCCGCGCGATCGCTGGCTGGTGCGGGCGCCGTTCGCGATCAACCTGGGCTGGGTCTCGGTCGCGCTCGCGCTCTCGACGGCGTCGCTGCTCGAGGGCGTGGTCGGCTGGTCCGGCGCGCCGCTCGGCGCGGTCGGCTGGAGCGTGATCGTCGTGCTCGCGCTCGCGGCGCTCGCGCTGCTGATGCTCGCGCTCCGCGGCAACGCGTTCTTCGGTGGGGCCGCGGTCTGGGCGCTGATTGCGATCGCGATCGGCAGCGACGCGCAGCCGATCGTGATCACCGCGGTGGTCGCCGCGATCGTGGTGGGCATCGGCGTCGGCGCGGCGCTCGCGCGCCGCCACGATCCCGACGAGACGGTCTCGATCGGCTGACCTGCCGGGTCACTCCGGGATTTTCCGTCCGCGCGCGAAGCGCGCGCTCCCGTCCGGTCCCTCCGGGGCGAGCACTCCGGTCGACTCAGCGATCGAGCACGTGCGAGTCGAGCGCGAACGCCGTCATCGTGCCCGTGAGCACGTCGCGATCGCCGACACGCGCGCGCACCTCGAGCACGTGCTTCTTGCCCTTCTGCTCGACGCGCGTCGCGCTCGCGACGACCTCCTCGCCGACCCGCACCGGCGCGAGGAAGCGCGTGTCGGCGCTCCCGAGCACCACGAAGGGATCGTTCACCGCCAGCATCGCGGCGTGATCCGCGAGGCCGAACACGAACCCACCGTGCACGAGCCCGCGTTCGTCGACCGCCATCTCGCCCGTGGCGACGAAGCGCACGGTGGCGGTGCCCTCTCCGAGCGAGACGAGCTCACCGGAGAGGCGACGATCGATCCCGAGATGCGTGCGCGGCTCAGTGCTCATCGCGCCGCAGCGTAGCGCGTCCCGAGCTCACGATCGCGCGGCGCGGCGGCCGACCCTTCAGTCGGTTCTCGAGCCCGACGACCGCACGATCCGCCCGGCGATCGCCCAGCCCTCGCCGGCGCGCACCAGCGACTCGCGCAGGCCGAGCTGTCGCAGCGTCGTGAGCGCGACCGAGAGGCGGTTGCGCGCGGCCTCGGCCCGGACG
>JALYRN010000179.1 GCA_030855295.1 Myxococcota bacterium
CAGCACGTGAGCGGCCCGCGACCGAGCGCGATCTCCAGCGCCGCCGGGCTCGTCACGATCGCGGCCAGTCGGAGCACTCCCGCGGCGCTCACGGCGAGCGCGCGCGCGACGACGTACGCGAGGACACCGCGCTCGATCTCACCGAGCGCCCCGGGATGCGGCGGGAGCTCCTCGCCCGTCCCGCCGAGCACGCGATCGACGATCACCGCCGCGAACCGCGGCTCGATCTCGATCACGACGCGGCCGGCGTCGACGGACGCGAGCGGCTCGAGGATGGCGGCGCAGATCGGGTCTGCCAGGCCGTGGCGCGCGCCGGCCTCGCATCGCTCGGGCGCGAGCGCCTCGATCGCGAGCGGCGCGCCGAGCCAGTCCACCGTGCTGGACGCGATCTCCGCGAGCGCGCCGAGCGGGAGGCTGCGGGCGCAGCGGCGCAGCGAGAGGACGTCCGCGCGGGACGTCCGCGGCAGCAACTCGAAGGGAAATGGGCGGGCCTCGCGCACGACGCACGGGAGCATACGCGTTCGGCCTCGACTCGGCCGCGCGAGTGGTATGCTCGCGCCGTGGCGGACCCGAACCTCGGGCGCGAGATCGCGAACCAGTTCCGAATTCTGGAGAAGATCGGATCCGGCGGCATGGGCGCGGTCTACAAGGCCGAGCAGCCCGACATGCGGCGCTTCGTCGCGATCAAGATCCTGCATCCGCGGTATCTGTCGCGCGCCGATCTCGTCTCGCGCTTCCGCCGTGAGGCGCGCGCGATGAGCCACCTCGCGCACCCGAACACCGCGAAGGTGTTCCTCTACGGGCAGCTCGACGACGGCTCCTGCTACTTCGCGATGGAGCACCTCGAGGGCAGGAACCTCGCGCAGACCGTGCGCGCGGAGGGCCCGATGGATCCGGCGCGCGCGATCCACATCATGGTGCAGGCATGCGGCGCGCTCGAAGAGGCGCACACCAAGGGCATCGTCCACCGTGATCTGAAGCCCGAGAACATCTTCCTGACCAACCTCGGTGGGATCACCGACTTCCCGAAGGTGCTCGACTTCGGCCTCGCGAAGGTCACCGAGCGCGAGATGCGGCCGGGCTCGCTCATCCTCACCCAGGAGGGGATGGTCTTCGGGACGCCCGAGTTCATGTCGCCCGAGCAGGCGCGCGGCGAGAAGCTCGACGGCCGCTCCGACATCTACTCGCTCGGCGTGATCCTCTACGAGCTCGTAACCGGCAAGCTGCCGTTCGACGCGGCGCAGCCGATGGAGTTCATCCAGAAGCACATCAAGGAAGCGCCGATCCCGCTGTCGCGGCGGGTGCCGAACCGCGAGTTCCCGCCCGGCCTATGGGAGGCGATCGCGAAGTGTCTCGCGAAGGATCCCGCGCATCGCCACCAGAGCGCGAGCGAGATGGCGCAGGCCCTCAAGGACGTGCTCACGCGGCCCAAGTCGGTCGCACCGCCCGCACAGGACGCCGGGTACGCGAGCTACGGCAGCGCGGCGCAGCAGCCCCAGGCGCAAGGGCAGCCGCACGCCGCCCAGCAGTACGTCGCGACCCAGATGGGCTTCAACCCGACGCCCTACCCGCTCCGCGCGCAGGACGGCGCGCAGGCGCCCCAGCAGTACCCGCCGGGCGCATCGCCGTCGCAGCAGCCTCCGCCCGGACACGGGCCGGCGTATTCCCAGCACGCTCCGCCGCACCAGGGATATGCACCGCCGGGCGCGGGGCACTCGGCGTCGGGGCTGATGGCGTCGTCGAAGGCCCCGTGGGTCGTGCTCGGTCTCGGGACCGTCCTCGCGCTGCTGGGGACGGCTGCGCTCCTGCTCGCGCTCTGGCTGCGCTGAGCCCTGCCCTGCAGTGCTCGCTCCGGCGCCCCGTACCGGAGCGCGCGGCGCGCGCGCGGACGGTAGGGAGAGGAGGAGCGGGCGAGCCCATCTCGAGAGAGCGCGCCGCGGGCTTGTCGCGGCGTGTGATCGCACCCAGTTACGGTTGACGTTCCGGAGCCTGCGCTGCTAACTACGCGCGCCCGCGGCCGTCCCGAGCTCGAGCTGACGAACCGATGCACCACGCAGCAGCCCGCAGCGCCGGCGAGGACGCCGCTCGCGAAGCCCCGGCATCGCCCGGTCTGCTCCGCGATCTGGTCGCGCTGGCGAAGCCGCGCATCACGTTCATGGTGCTGGTCACCACGGCGGGCGGCCTCTGGCTCGCCCCCGGCATGATGAGCGCGGTCGCGATCGCCGCGACGCTGATCGGCACCGCGATGGTGGTGTCGAGCGCGAACGCGCTCAACTGCTGGATGGAGCGGGACGTCGACAAGCACATGGCGCGCACGAAGTCGCGCCCGCTGCCGGCGGGCCGGATGGAGCCGCAGGTGGCGCTGGTGTTCGGGCTGGTGCTCGGCGCCCTCTCGGTGCCGCTGCTGGCGCTCGCGGTGAACCCGCTGACCGGCTTGCTCGCGGCGATCGCGCTCGTCTCGTACGTCTGGATCTACACGCCGATGAAGCAGGTCAGCCCCGCGGCGCTGCTGGTCGGCTCGATTCCCGGCGCGATGCCGCCGCTGATGGGCTGGACCGCCGCGACGGGCTCGCTCGAGGCGCCCGGCATCGTGCTCTTCGGCATTCTCTTCTTGTGGCAGCTGCCGCACTTCCTCGCGATCGCGATGTTCCGGCAGAACGAGTACGCGAAGGCGGGCATCAAGGTGATGCCGGCGGTGCGCGGCAACGCGCGTACGAAGCTGCACGCCGCGATCTACGCGGGCGCGCTGGTGCCGATGAGCCTGCTGCTCGTGCCGCTCGGGATCGCGGGCACCATCTACCTGGTGATCGCCGGCGTGGGCGGCGTGCTCTTCGCGGCGCTGTGCATCGCGGGGCTGCGCCGAGACGCCGGCAACAAGTGGGCGCGCGCGGTCTTCCTCGCGTCGCTCGTGTACTTGCCGCTCCTCTTCGCGGCGCTCGCGGTCGACGTCGCCGTGCGCTGAGGCGCAGCGCGATGCAGCGACGGACGCGCTGGATCGTCGGGGGGATCGGCTGGGTCGCGGTCGCCGTGGTCGGCGTCGCGCTCGCGATCGGTGCGCGCTCGGCGAGCGGCGGCCGGGACGACGAGCTCGCGGTGCGGATGCCGATCGCACCGTTCGAGCTGACCGATCAGGACGGCCATTCGTTCGGCCGCGAGCAGCTGCACGGCAAGGTCTGGGTCGCGAGCTTCGCGTTCACGAGCTGCGTGTCGATCTGCCCGATGCTGACGAGCCAGATGGCGAACCTCCAGCGCCGGCTCGCGGGGCTCGGCGATCGCGTCCACTTCGTCACGATCACCGTCGACCCCGAGAACGACACTCCCGAGCGGCTGCGCGAGTACGCCGAGCGGCACCACGCGGATCTGTCGCGCTGGTCGTTCCTGACGGGCTCACCGGATCAGGTGCGCGCGACGCTGCAGCGCGTGTTCTTCGTGGCCGTCGGCGATCGACGCGAGGTCGAGGGCGGCTACGACATCCTGCACACCGGCCAGCTGATGCTGGTCGATCGCGAGGGGCAGATGCGCGGCCTCTATCCGACCGACGCCGAGAGCCTCGCGCAGCTCGAGCGCGACATCGCCCGCCTGCTCGCGGAGTGAGTCCACAGGAGTGCTCGCCCCGGAGGGCGCGCACGGGAGCGTGCGCTTCGCGCGCGGACGGAAGCGCCCAGAGCGGGCGAGCCGATTTTTAGACAGCCTTTGACCCGACAGGCGTGCTCGCCCCGATCGAGATCGCGATCGATCAGGACGTGCAGTAGCCGCGCGGCGCGCGACCGATGTCGCGCAGCTTCGAGCGGGCCTCGGCGGCGAGCGGCGAGCGCGGGTGACCGCGGACCAGCGCCTCGAGGGCCGTGCGCGCGTCGGTGCACGCGTGCAGCCGATAGAACGCGTCCGCCATGTCGAGCAGCGCCGCCGGCACTGCGTCGCCGCTCTGGAAGTCGGCGATCACGTGCCGGAGCTCGCCGAGCGCGGTCGCGGGACGATCTTCCTGGAGATAGCTGCGCCCGATCGCGAGCTGCGCGTCGTCGGCGCGCGCGTCGTCGCGGTATCGCGTCACGTACGCGCGATAGAGCGCACGCGCGGTGGAGAAATCGCGCGCCTCGTATGCGCGCACGGCGGACTGCCAGTGCGGCTCGCGATCGGCGGGGATCTCCGCTTCCTCGAGCGGCATGTCGATGCCGGCGCGCCGCGCCAGCTTCTTCATGCGGCCCTCGTAGTCGGTCTGCTGCTCGCGGAACTCTTCCTGCAGCCTCGTGACCTCGTGCCTCAGCTCCGCGATCGCGCCCTCTTGCTGCGCGATCTGCTGCTGGAGCTGCTCGACCTGCGCACCGGTGTCCGCGCTCGCGCGGGTGACCACCTGGGTGGCTCGCTCGAGCACTTCCTCGAGCTCGATCATCTTCGTCTTCGCGTGCTCGACCTCGGAGCGGAGCTCTTCGCCGAGCCCCGTCTCGAGCGCCGTCGTCCGCTCCTCGAGCGCAGCGCTGCGCCGGCCGAGCTGGCTCGCCTGCTCGGTGGTCGCCCAGCAGGCGCTCAGGAGCGCGCTGCCCGCGGCGAGGACGCACCCGATCAGGGTGGTCCTCCACGCGGGCAGCGTCTCGCTCGGGCGATCACGCATCGCTCGTCCGCTCATCGATCGTCGGCCGCTCATCGATCGTCGGCGTAGCGCGCCCTGGTTGCGTACAGAGATTCGGAGCTCAGCGCTCGGTGAGGTCGGCGCGCCGATCGCGTGCCCAGCCGGACTCGTCGGCGCCGGTCGCCTGCTCTTCACCGACGCTTCGCGTCTGCATGCGGCGCCGCTCGATGCCGAGGCGCTGCAGGTGATCGCGCGTGGAGCGCGCACGGCGATCGCCGAGCGCCATGTTGTACTCCTCGGTGCCGCGCGGATCCGTCATCCCGGTGATCATCACGCTCTGGATGGTGCGGTCGTTCATGCACTGCACGTTCGACTCGAGCGACGTGCGCGCGGAGTCGTCGAGCGTGCTGTCATCGAACGAGAAGTACACCGGCTGCAGCTGGCAGGGCCCAGCCTCCGGCACTTCGGTCGTCGTCTCGACGGGGCGCGGCTGGCAGAAGTTCTCGACGCACTCCTCGTCGGGCCCGCAGTCCGCGTCGCTCGCGCACCACCCGGGCGTCGGCTCGCACGCACCCGACGTGCAGCGCTGACCGACCGGGCACTGGCTGTCGTCACGGCAGTCCTGGCACTGGCCGTTCACGCAGAACTCGCCCTCGTGGCACTGCTCGTCGTTGTTGCAGTTGGGATAGGTTGGCCCACAGCCGCCGACGATCGCCCCGGCCGCCAGCGCGAGCCATCCGCTCGTCGCCACAGCGAGCCCCCGATGCATCATCTTCATGTTCGATCCTCCGTCGTGTCCTCGGCGTCCGCGTTCGCTTCTGCTTCCGCGTCCGGAGGCCCCATCCCGGAAACGCCGCTCTCGCGGCGCAGTGTCGCGCGTCATCCCGAGCGGCCCAGACAGCAGGGGGGATCTCCCGCGAAAAGCGAGTTCGCGCCGTGGTTAGACCATGCTGCGCGCGCTGTCAACGGTTCCGCCGGGGGCATCGTCGTCGCGCGATGGGCATCGAACCAAGAATGCGGGCGACGGATCACCGTGGTAGTGGCCACGAGCGATGTGTGGCGCGAACCGGCACGCGCATGGTTCGTGCTCTCCTGGTCCGCGAACGACGCTCCCGGGGTCCCGCGACCCGTGAGCAAACCCGCGCGGAACCGGCGGCTCGCAACCTTGCAGGCGGCGCTCCCGCCAGCCTAGACTGACTCTTTCCATTCTGCTGCTGTATCTCGCAGCTGCTCGTCGTTCGCATGGAGCTCGCATGGCTTGGACTCGTAGGCTCGCTCTGCTTTCACTCGTCACCGCCGCCGCCCTCGCGGGCTGCGGGACCGCCGTCGATCCCGGCGACTCGGGCGTGGTCGGCCCCGTCGATTCGTCCGCGCCGATCGTCCGCTGCAGCACGGTCGACGATCCCGACATGGACTTCATCAGCGGGATGGAGGAGGGGGACGGAGACCCCGATGGGGACGGCAGGCCCAACCGAAACGACGACGATTCCGACGGTGACGGCATTCCGGATCTCGCCGAGGCCGGCGACCGCGACTGCACGACGCCCGCGGTCGACACCGATCACGACGGCATTCCCGACTACCTCGACCTCGACTCCAATGGCGATGGGCTTCTCGACGCCGATCAGCGCGAGAGCGATGTCGACGGCGACGGCACGCCCGACTGGCGCGATGCGGACGTCGACGGCGACGGCATCCAGAACGTCGACGAGCTCGGCGAAGACGGCTCGCTGATCGACACCGACGCCGACGGCACGCCGGACGTGCGCGACCTCGACTCCGACGGCGACACGATCCTCGACGCGATCGAGGGCAACGTCGACCGCGACCGCGACGGAACGCCGAACTTCCGCGATCTCGACGCGGATGGCGATGGTGTCGAGGACGCGATCGAGGCCGGCGACGGCGTGCTCGAGACGCCGCCGCGCTCGTGCGAGAACGAGGTCGACCCGCTGACGGGCGAGCGCGACCCCGACGGCCTCGCGGACTTCGTCGACTTCGACAGCGACAACGACGGTCTCGGAGACGGCGAAGAGGCCGACCTCGGCACCGACCCGTGCAACATCGACAGCGACGGCGACGGCGTCGACGATCTCGCCGAGGGCGCCTACGAGCGCTTCAACTGCCCCGACGGCACCACCGGCGAGGACTGCGGCTGCGCGACGAGCGCGAGCTGTCAGATCCCGTCGCAGCACTACTACGTCGTGCTGCCCTATCAAGGCCCGGCCGTGGAGCGGGACCTCGACTTCGGCACGACGATCCGCATCGCGGACGTGTTCTTCATCACCGACACGACCGGCTCGATGGGCGGCACGCTCACGAACGTGAAGGCGACCGTCGCGACGTCGGGGACCGGCCTGATCGCCCGCATCGGCGAGACGATCCCGGACGCGTGGGTCGGCGGCGGACAGCACGACGACTTCCCCTTCGGCAGCTACGGCGGCTCGCCGGACGAGCCGCTCATCCTCGCGATCCGGATGACGCCGCCGGAGCGCTCCGCCGACGTCTCGGCCGCGTTCAACGCGATCATGCTGCACGGCGGCGGTGACGGGCCGGAGTCGCAGACCGAGGCGATCTACCAGACGATGACCGGCGAGGGCGGCACGTGGATGGGCCCCGCGGGCTGGGGCGGCGGGGCGGGCGGCATGTACACGATGCATCGCTACGTCGGCGACTGCCTCGACTCGGGCTGGGGCGCGCCCTGCTTCCGCGACTCGGCGCTGCCGATCATCGTGCTCTTCACCGACATCTGCTCGCACAACGGACCGCCCGACGACGACACGGCGGCGTGCGACGACTACGCGGCGATCACGCCGGCGCCGGCGACGTGGACGGACACGATCGCCGAGATGAACCGGCGCGGCGCGAAGTTCATCGGCGTCAACGCGAGCGGCGGCGCGAGCTGCAGCACCGTCACCGCGCCCGGCGGCTACTCGCCGTGCTGGTACCTCAAGCGCACCGCCGAGGAGACCGGCTCGGTCGACCTCGACGGCAACGCGCTGGTCTACGATCTGCCGAACTCGGCGAGCATCAGCGAGTTCACCGAGACCGTCGTCGGCGCGATCGAGACCGTCGCGACGCGCGTGCCGCTCGACGTCGACACCGGCCTGCGCGACGACGTGAGCGATCCGCAGATGGTCAACGCGACGCGCTTCATCAAGCGCCGTCAGCCCGCGTGCAACGTCGAGGGGATCGACACCTGCTGGGTGCCGCCGACCGGCATCGAGCACGCGCAGGCGGTCGCTGCCTACGACACGTCGACGTTCTTCGGCGTCGTGCCGGGCACGCGCGTGACGTTCCGGATCACGTTCCAGAACGACTTCTATCCGGGCGGCCCGACCGCCGAGCTCTTCATCGCGTTCATCGACGTGCGCGGCGGCGGCGCGTCGGTCCTCGACACCCGTCAGGTGTTCGTGGTCGTGCCCGCGAACGACGACTTCCTGCCCGGCTGAGCGTTCGTTCCGAGCGTCAGCCTGGAATCGAGCGCCGGTCGGCGCGACCCACGTGGCTTTGAAAAGGGTGGAGGCGACCATGCGTGCAGCACTTCGGATCGGGTTGGCGCTCGCGATGGTGGGCGGCGCGATCGGCGCATGCTCGCCGGGGCGCTCGGGCCCGCCCGGCACGCGACGCGACGGAAGCGTCGACCTCGATCCCGACGGGTTCGTGATGGGCTGCGAGTCCGATGCCGACACCGACGGTGACGGCATCGCGGACTCGCGCGAGGGCACGGGCGATCTCGACGGGGACGGCACCGGCAACCACCTCGACGACGACTCCGACGGCGACGGCATCTCCGACGCCGACGAGGCGCGCTCGAGCAACCCGTGCGCGCCGCGGGACAGCGACGGAGACGGTACGCCCGACTTCGCCGATCTCGATGCCGACAACGACGGTGTCTCCGACGCCGACGAGCTCGCCGCGGGCACCGATCCCACGAACATCGACAGCGACGACGACGGCGTCAGCGATCTCGCGGAGCGCGCGGCGGGCACCGATCCGACCGACGCCACCAGCACGATCCCCGAGGGCGACTTCTTCGTCGTGCTCCCCTACAACGGCGAGCGCGCGCTGCGCCCGCTGCGCTTCGGCACGACGATCACGCAGGCCGACGTCTTCTTCCTGATGGACACCACCGGGTCGATGTACTCGGAGGTCGGCAACGTGCAGATGGGGATGGAGGCGACGATCATCCCCGGCGTGCTGCCGCTGATCCCCGACGTGCAGTTCGGCGCGGGTGGGTTCGACGACTTCCCCGTGGGCTCGCACGGCGGCGGCAGCGACGCGCCGTACTACCACCTGATCGACATCGTTCCGTACGACGAGGATCGCGGCGCGCTCGGCGCGACGTTCATCCCGAGCTCGGACGTGCGCACGTTCTCGGCGTCGGGCATGAACGGCACGCGCGACATCATCGACGCGGTGCGCGGGTATCCGCGGCACAGCGGCGCGAACGGCTGCGAGTCGGGCGTCGAGGCGCTCTACCAGGTCGCGACGGGCGCGGGCGTCAGCTGGGGCAGCGGCGCGGTCCCGGCGAAGACCTGCGGCTCGATCCCCGACGAGGTCGGCATGCGGCGGGGCTATCCCTGCTTCCGTCCGGGCTCGCTGCCGATCATCGTCTTCGTGAGCGACGCGCCGTTCCACGAGCCCCTCCCCGCGGGATGGCCGCTCGACACGCTCGAGGGCGCGAGCTGCACCTACGGCAGCGCGGTCGCGAGCGCGCAGGTGTACGACGGCGCGCTCGCCGCGCTGCGTGGGATCGGCGCGCGCGTCGTGTCGCTCTCGACCGACAGCATCCCGTCGAACCCCGGTTACCCGGCGACGGCGCAGATGTGCAACCTGGCGCGTGACACCGGCTCGGTGCGCGCCGACGGCACGCCGCTCTGCTTCGAGCTCGGCACCAGCGGCACGATGATCACGAGCGAGGTCGTCAACGCGATCGCAGAGCTCGTCGGCGGCACGCCGCAGGATGTCAGCACGATCACCGAGAACGTGCCCGGCGTGAACCCCGACGACTTCGACGCGACGCTCTTCATCAAGTCGATCACGCCCGACGAGGGCTATCGCGACGGCGTGCCGGGCGCGAACCCGGGCGTCAGCTACGCGAGCAAGGACGCGACGACCT
>JALYRN010000180.1 GCA_030855295.1 Myxococcota bacterium
GCCCGGTTCCGCGACGGCGCGCGCGACCTCGGCGCCGCCCATCGAACGTACCGGTTCGCGTGCGTCCTCGGCGTCGCCGAGGCGTGCGCGGCGGCGGGCACGATGGAGGAGTGGGAGCTCGCGGCCGCGGCTCCCGCTCCTGCCGTCGGCGAGCTTCCGTAGCACGCGCGCTGATGTCCTCGCGCCGCGCGTCGCGCCCACGTGGCGACGCCGACTGCACCGGAGGCAGGAACGGTCGCTGCCTCGAGAGCGACATCCGCGGTGAGCGGGTCGCGTCGTGCAGCTACGATCAGTGCTTCGTCGACGCCGACTGCCCGGAGCGACACTCGTGCGTGTGCGGGCGTCGCGGCGCGGAGGTCGCTGGCGCGCACAGCTGCTCGCCGAACCAGTGCGAGACCGACGCCGACTGCGGTCCGGGTCGCTACTGCCGCCGCTCGGAGTGGGGAACGCACTGCCAGTCGCTGCGCGACGAGTGCGTGATCGGGCGGGGCTGCGAACCGAACGAGGCGTGCATCTACGATCCGGCCGCGGGCATCCAGCGGTGCCAGGTACCGCCTCTGCCGCTGCCCGGCTGATCGCGCCATCGACGATCGACGAGCGATCCCGCGCCCACCATTCGGCAGCTCGCTCCGACGCGAGATGGCGCGTCAGCGTACCGGCGGCTCGAGCAACGTCAGCGTGCGCGCATCGCAGTCGACCTCGAGCTCGCAGCCGAGCGGCAGGATCCACTGCGGGTCGGTGAGACCGAAGTCGAGGTGCGCCACGATCGGGAGCTCGCTGCGTCCGAATTCTCCGGCGACGATCTCGCGGGCGACCTCTTCGAGCTCCACGCGCTGCGTCTCGTCGTACCCGCGCGGTCGACCGAGCAGCAGCGCCGCTGCGCCATCGAGCGCGCCCATCACTCCCCGCGATGCCCTACGTCCACGCGCCGTGAGGCACGACGCGCGCGCCGTCCACTGCAGCGCGCGACCGGCCGCACCGACCGCCCACGGCACGCGAGAAGAAGGACACCGCGAAGGAGGAGAGCGGCGAGCCCTGAGCCCGACCTCCCGATGCCGTCGAGCCCGACGAAGCGCCCGAGCCGCCCGCGCTCGCGGCGCCTGCGGCGCCGGCTGCATCGCTGCTTCGGGTCGGAGGTCGAGCGTTCGCAGCTGTCCCGTCGGCCTTCGGTCCTCGGCGCGTCACATCCGGTACGCTCCCGTCAGTCCGAGGCTGCGCCTCGCGTCGTCCGCGCCGTGCCCGACGGTGTGTTCCTCGATGGTCAGGTACTCGTCGTACGTCATCGCCGTCTCCAACGTCGCCCGCTTCGCCATCCGACACGCCTCCTTCGTCGGCCAACGCGGCCCGCGTCACGGAGGCAGCATCTCGCACGCGGTTCGAGGCCATCGGAGTCTCGCGCGTCTACCGCATCGTTCGCCTGGCCGAGTAGGCGTCAGTCGGACCCGCTCGCCGGATGGCGCAGCACGGCGAGCGCGTCCTCGATCAGCCGCACGGCGAGCGCGTCCTTCGGGCGACCGGCGGCGCGCTTGCTGACCACGATGCGCTCGAGCGGCAAAACCTTCACCGCGACGCCCGATACGACCTCGGTTCTCGCGCGCGCGTACTCGCTGTCGAAGTCTTCGAGCCCCGACATGCGCACGACGACGTCGAAGCGATCGCTGAGCAGGCCGCCCAGCATTGGAGGGTTCATCCGCGTCGCCCAGAAACCGCCCACCTGACGCGCCACCTCTCCGATGCGGTGGTCGGCAAGCGACTCGAACCAGAGATCGACGTCCTGCGTCGTTCCGGGAACGCCCTGCAGGATCGCCGCGCTCATTCCGACCAAGAGGTAGCGCACGCCGACCGCGTCGAGCGCGCGGAGGAACGCGATCTCCGGGTCAGAGAGCCATGCGTCGGCCGATTCGGCCATGCGCGAGACCTCGGCGGAGCCGCTCGGACGGCGTGCGCTGAATGCATCGTAGGACGTGGTAGACGTCGCGCGGATCGAGCGCGAGATCGGCGGCGATCCCGGCCGCGCGTGCTCGAAGGGCCAGTTCTTCCTCCGCCATCTGGCGCTCGCTCGGCGAGAGACGGTCCAGCTCGGCCACAAGCTCCGGATCGCGGTCCATCGTCCCGAGCATAGCCCGCCGCGAGACGAGAGCGTAGTCAGCGCGCGGCCCCGCGCCGCCTTCGGACCTGGCGGCGGCGGCCTCGCGCTCGTCCTCGCGTTCTGACGACATGCGCCCCGTTGCTGAAACCCTGGGGCGCTTCTCGGCGGGGCGGCAAGCCGTGCTCCACCCCGACGACCGTCCGGCGTGCGTGGAGCAATGAAGCTCGACCTCGCCGGACCTTCGGGTCGCAAGGAGAAGGGGACCAACAAGCACTGACAACGGGCGACGACCTGCGTCGCCGATCACGCCCCCGCGGTCTGGGTGATCACGTCGCGGTGAAACGCGCGGCACCTGGTGATCACGTCGCGGCGAAACGAGTGATCACGTCACGCGAAGCCCGCACCAAGTCGTGCGCGAGCACTGGCCGGCGTTCCGCGAGCGTGCGGAGGAGCACGGCGGGCTGCCGTCTTTCGTGGTGCGCGACTTCGAGGAGTACCTGCGCTGCGGGCTGTCCGAGGATGGGCTCTGCCATCTCGCGTGCCACGGCCGCTCGGCTTCGATCGGCTGCGTGCGGCGCGCGACGCGCAGCGAGCGCATCATGACGGCATCGAGCGCCGACCAGCTCGCCTGGGGATGAGCTCGTGCTTCTTCTCTCCGCTGCGGTGGAGTCCCGATGCGATGGCGCGCCGTGGGATGCGGCCACGCGCTACGTGGGCGCGGACCCGTCGCTCGTGAGGTCGAGCTTGTCGTAGACGTCGTGCAACGACAGCGTCGCGCCCACCGAGGTGAGCTCCACGGTTCCGTCGTGATGCCAGCTGAGCGTCCACTCGCCGGAGGACTGCCGGCGCCGGCGCTGCACGACACGCGGACCCGTCGAGATCAGCAGGACCTCCGCGAGCGACGGGATGGTGACGTAGTGCTCGAACTTCGCGCCGCGATCGTAGTCGGCGGTCGTCGGCGAGAGCACCTCGACGAGCAGCGTCGGGTTGCAGACGACCTCGGCGGCGCGGCGATCGCGCTCCAGCGCGCCGCACACCACGACGACGTCGGGATAGTGGAACGCGCCGGTCGCGCGCGTCGCGATCTTCTGCTGGCTCGCGAGCACGACGCACGGACGATCCGCCAGCGCGTTCCCGAGCGCGTGCCCGACGTTCGCGACGACGAGGTTGTGCTCGGGACGGGCTCCGGCGAGCTCGAACGCCTCGCCCCCGACGTACTCCCAGCGCCCCTCGGACTGGCGATCCAGCGCGAGGTACTCGTCCTCGCTCATGCGACGCGTCTCGCGTGCTTCCACGGGATCAGGCTAGCACGCACACCGCGCCGCTCCATCGCGCGAGCTGGCGTCAGCCGCCGCGGCCGATGCGCTCGACGTCGAGCGCCTCGACGTCCTCGGCGAGCTCGGCGTCTCGCAACCGAGCCGGCCGACGCCACCCGCGTCCTCGCCGAGCTCGGCCTCGGCCCGCGCGGGAACCCGATCGCTGGCTCGATCCATGTCACGGCGCCTCAGCTCGAGCAGGGCCGAGCTCGAGCTGAACGGCGCTCGGCATGAACCATTCGCGTTCCCCGTGATGGAACGAAAGCTCGCCGGCCACGAAGCGCGGAGCTCGGCTCCGTGGCAAGGCGATCACGCCTGGCTCGTGCTCGACTGGGCTACTCTCGGAGATCGCATGTCTCGTTCATTCGTCCGCCACCTCACACTGCTCTCGCTCTCGCTCTCGCTCTCGCTCGTGGTGGGATGCGGCGGCGATCCATCCGGCGGCGACCCGACCGACGCGGGTCGCGGCGACGACGGAAGCTCTTCGGACGTCGACAGCGGCCTGCCTCCGAGCGACGCCTCGACCGCACAGCTCGACGCCGACACCGACATCAGCGACGCGTCCGTCCCTCCGCTCGATGCGCACTCCGGCCCCGACGCGGGAGGCGGCGATCCCGACGGTGGCTTCGTCGAGCCGCCCGACCCTCCGGCGCCCAGCGTGCAGTTCATGTGGCCGACCGACGGCTGGGTGGCCGCGAACCACAACTACTACATGCGCGGAGTGCACAGCGGCTCCGCGGACATCGGTGCCGCCTACGGCACTCCGATCGCGGCGGCGCGCGGCGGCCGGGTCACCAGCGCGGCATGGAGCGAGATCGGCGGCTATCTCGTGATCATCGATCACGGCGACGACTACTCCACGCTCTACTCGCACCTGATGAACGTGCCTGCGGTCGCGGTCGGTGATCGCGTCACGGCGGGCCAGCGCCTCGGCGTGCTCGGTCGCACCGGCAACGCGTTCAGCAACGGCGCACACCTCCACTTCTCGATTCGGCGTGGCACCGAGCGTCTGGTGATCCCGGGGCTCGAATACGGCGCGTGGGTCCGCCGCGGCCAGCCGATCGCAGGCACGTACGGGAGCCTCTCCACCTTCCGCGCGGTCGCGCCTGCGTTCGATCTCGAGATCGTCGACGACGGAGTGCCGGCGTTCGCCAGCCCCAGCCAGAGCGCGGTGATCCTCGACATGCTCTCCGCGGGCGAGGTGCTCCGGGCCACGCGATCCGAGGACGGCTACTACCGCGTCACGCTCGACAGTGGCCGGCACGGGTGGGTCGTGCACACCGCCACCACACCCCGCGGCGTCAACATCGACGGCGTGCGCATCACCGCGATGGAGGCGAACGTCCGTCGCACGCCGAGCGTGAGCGGCGCTCAGCTCGGCACGATCTCGAACGGCGAGCTGGTCACGACGTTCGAGCAGCGCGGCGAGTGGTTCCGCCTGCTCTTCGGGCTGCCCACGGTCTACGGGTGGACCCACGAGACCAACGTCGCCGCCACCGTCCAGCACCGCGCGAGCATCCGAGCTCCCTCGGCGAACCTTCGCAGCGCTCCGTCGATCACGTCTCCGTCCGTCGGCTCGCTCTCGTTCACGTCGAGCTTCGTCGTGCTGGAGCGCCGCCACGGGTGGTACCGCCTTCGGCGCGATGGGGCTGACGTGTGGGTCGCAGGGTGGCTCACGGGCGGCCGGCTCTGAGAGTCGGTGCCGCTCAGATCGCGAGCGCGAGCCAGTCGCGGAGCAGCTGATACCCGCGGCGCTCGACAGCAAGTCGAGGTGGTTCGTCCCGGCGACGACGCGGCGATCCGCGAAGCGCAGCGTGAACGCGTGGTCGGGGTCCTCGCCGAGCGCGCTGTCGACCGGGACGAGACCGTCGCCGCCGCGACGCGGAGCCGCGGAGTCTGGCGACGCCGTGGTCGCCGCGACGGCGTAGCAGCGCACGTCGCCCGGGAGCGGCGTGGGCGTGCGCGGGCCGGCGCCGTGCGCGAAGCGATCGCGGCCGCGCCAGTCCGATTCGACGACGTTGCCACGCGTGGTCCGCGTCCTCTGCGTCACGCATCGCGGCGCGCATGGCGAGACCTCCCATCGAGTGCGCGACGACCACGATGTCGTCGAACGCGCCGCTCTCTCGCTCGAGCAACTCGGCGAGATCGTGGCCGTTGGTCGATGAGCGCGGCTGCAGGCGACGACGTGGGCCGATCGCTGTCGGCGGTTTGCTCGCGTCACCGCGTCGTACGAAGCTGACGCGATGCGCGCTCGGCTTCTCCTCCTCGCCGCTCTCCTCGTGGGCTGCGGCGACCCAGCGATCCTCGAAGACGGCGGAGCCCTCGATGGTGCGCCAGCGCGCGACGCCGCCTCGGGCCCGGACGGGAGCGCGCACATGGACGCCGACGTCCTCGATGCGACGGTCGAGCTCGATGCGTCCATGCTCGAGCTCGACGCATCCATGATCGAGCCCGACGCCGGCATGCCGCGAGACGCGGGCGGTGAGCCGCCCATCCCGCCGCTCACTTGGGTGACGACCGACTCCAGCGCGGCGAGCGGCAGGAGGTTCCTCGGCGATCGCGTGGGTCGCTCGGTGTTCGAGGTCAGCTTCACCACCACGACGCCGGGCGAGAAGCGCTGGGTCCAGGCCCGCATGAACATCGAGCAGTACGATCACAGCGGCGCCGATCCGCTGATGATGGCGGCCGTGAGCATGAGCTGTCGGTCGAGCGATGGGACGCGCGACCCGCAGAACGGCATCAGCAACACCCAGAACGTCCTGCGCGGCACCGTGCTGCGTCTCGAGCCGCAGGTCGTCTTCACCGGCGGGAGCCCCGGCACCTATCGATGCACCGTCTCGGCGCAGGGCGGTCGTCCGCGTCCGACCGGCTCGTTCGACCTGACGCGATTCGACGTCGCGAGCGGGAGCTATCTGCGCGTCTCGTCGCGCATCCACCCGGGCTCCGCGCAGTCCTACTCGCCGCAGATCGCATCGCCGATCCTCGACGACGGCGACGCCCTCGATGCCGCGCCGCTCATGTGGACCGCTCCGGCAGGCGTCACCAGCTTCCGCGCATTCGGCGCGGTGAAGCTGACCACCTGCACCTCGAGCGGCGGCAGCGACGACTCCCACGACAGCCCGGATCGCGGGCCGCTCTGCGATCTCCCCGGACGCGAGCTCGATCGCAGCTCGGTCGGCACGACGGTGCAGGTGACCTTCCAGGTGCTGCAGCTCGCCACCGACGGCAGCTACTGTCGATCGACCACCATCCCGTCGACCGCGTCCAGCGCTCGCGTGCTCGTCGACAAAGACACCCACCACGAGATGGTCTATCGCGCCGCGAGCAGCGTCTCGGTGAGCACCGCAGCCGGCTGCACGCGCCGCTTCCGCATCAAGACGTACCTGAGACAGATCAGCGGCCCGTCGGTCATCGTGCACCGCCAGGGCACCATCTCGGCGGCCATCCCGCTGTAGTCAGGGCGTCTCGCGGGCCGCGAGCCAGTCTACGCCGGTCATGCCCGTGATGAGCACGTTCTGGTGGTCGGCGATCCAGCGGCCCGACGCGAGCGCCTTTGTCGCGAGCCAGCATCTCGGCGTCGACGATCATCGAGAGGCGCGCGTCGAAGTCGATATCGTTCATCGCGGGGCCGCTCTGCTGAGCGATCCACGCGTTGGCCATCGCGTAGAGATGCAGGCTCTCGAGCTTGTCGATCGTGGGTTCGCTTCGCGCGGTCAGCAGCGTGAGCGACGGCGGGCTCGACCTCCACGAAGGTCCGCCCTCCTGCGGTCGAGGTCCGGACGTGATCACCGGTCAGCGTTCGCCACTCGGTGCCCGGATGATGGTGGTCGATCGGGAGAAGCTCTTGGAACTAGAAGTCCGGCATCGCGCTGCAGGGCGCGCCTCCGTGGCGCAACGGAAGCGATATGAAGAAGCCGACGACCAGGAAGCTGCCCGAGACGGCGGACGCGCGCTAGGACTGGTCGAAGGCACGACGTGGCCGGTGGGCGGGCAAGCTGCAGACGCCCCAGGTCGCGTTCATTCGTCCCGAGCTCTGGGAGCACTTCGGAAGCAGCGACGCGACCAACGACGCGCTCGCGACGCTGATCGAGCTCGGCGAAGTGGCCGCCCCGCGGCGGCGTCGCGCAGGCTGACCTACGTCGAGGCGGACCGCCCCGCGGCGCGCTCTCGCACGGCCTCGCTCGGGCTCACCTCGAACGCCGAACCGAACACGGCGTCGAGGCGTCGCTCCGCCGCGACGACGCCCGAGGGCTCGAGCGTCGCTTCTCGGATCATCCTCGCGAGCGCGCTCGCCACCTCGATCCGGCTGCCCCACCACACCACGATGGCGTCGCGCTGGATCGCGCGCGCGCGCGCCGAGCCGCGCTGATCGGCCGCGAGGAGCACGAGGCCGCTCGCGTCCCAGAACGCCGGCTCAGTCGCTCGCTTCTTGGCGATCGGCAAGCAAGGCCTCGAGCAGCGATCGCCTCGGCCCGGTGCGGCGGCGTGGGGTGGCCGCCGAGCCCGAGCTGCGCAGGCGCGGGAGCGGCAGCCGCGCGAGCGCAGGCCCGTCGAGCGTCGCATCGGGACCGCGCAGCACGCCCTCGGCAACCAGCTCGGCGAGCTCCTCACCCGCGACCGCGGCGGCGACGTGAGGGACGATCCGCGCGATCGGCGTGTCTCGATCGAGAACGACGATCTCCTCTCCACGCCGGACGCGGCGGAGGTGCTGGCTGAGATGATCGCGGAGATCACCGATCGTCACCGGGCGGGACACCATGTTCGCCAAGTTAGCCAAGACGTGCGCGCGCGGCAAGGAACGCAGGGGTTCTCCGCCGACATGGGCCCGCACGATCCTCTTGGGCGGCGACGGCCCCCGGTGATCACGATGCCGCGGTCGTCAGGCCGGTCGATCGCAGAACGGATCGATCCCCTTCGATCGAAAGTATGCGTCGATCGCCGCGCGCCCGTCGCGGCCGAGCGTGCGCTCCTGCTGGGTGATGGGCATCACCTGGAGCACGCGCACCGGGCCCGAGCGCGTCGAGATGTCGTCCTCCGGACCGACCAGCGGCGGTCGAAGCAGCACCGCCGTGCACCCCGGGAAGAGCGGCACGGCGCCCACGTTCCCGACCGTGCGCCAGTGATCGAGAGCGGCTCCGATGTCCCACGCGTAGCAACACAGGTTCGCGAGGAACATCGCGATCGATCGCTCGGAGTCGGGGCCCCACACGTCACGGATCGTCATCTGCAGCTCGGCCCGCATCGCGCTCGAGGGCATCGGCTGGGCCGCCATCCCGAGCGTCACGAAGGTGGTGAGCCCGCGGCTGTCGCTGGGCCGCCAGATCAACACGTCGACCAGCGGAACCGGCGGCGGGCTCGTCGCGTCGCGGCCGTCGAACCGGATCCCGTCGTCCTCCTCGCCGAAGCGAGCATGGAAAGCATCGAACACGCCGCGCGGTGCCAGGACCGTGTCCTCGTCGCCGTCGTGCAGCAGTGCCTCGGCGCGACGCACGGCCTCGGCCACCGGGATGCCAGCCGTCTGCTCGCTACGCAGCGGGTGCTCGACGGTCACACGCGCTTCGGGGCGCTCTCCCACCGGCATCGTGCGCAGCTCCACCTTCAGCCCTTCGGTCGAGGGGTAGAACGGCAGCGCCACAGCGAGCGTCCCCGACATCGGCGGCTCGCGCTCACGTCCCTCCTGCTCCCAGAGCTCGATCGCACGCTCATGGTCGAGGGCGCTGAGCTCTACCCAGACGAGCCAGGCGAACGTCTCGTGACGGTCGGTGAGCGGGATGGTCAGCCGCGCGCGGAGGAATCGGCGCTCGCCGAGCTCGCACTGCTCGGAGCCGAGGAGCGCGTCCGCGCGCGCCGGTTCGTCGAGCGCGGAGTACGCCGCCGGCGCGTCGGGGCCGAAGACCGGCAGACCGATGTGCTCCTGGTCGCAGGTGCGACAGCGGAAGGTCACCGTCATGAGTCGACTTACCTCACCCGGCGCCTGCGCTCTGGCCCGGGCACGAGACGCCTGGCGGAAGCGCTGTGCGCGAGGCTGATCGGATGATCGCTCGCGCAGCTCGCCTCGCGACAAGAAGCTCACCGAGATCGCGGGCAGCGAATTCCCGATCGATGGCGATCTGGTCCTGCTCGCAGCAGCGTCCCCGGCGTCTCGCCTGCGGCGATGCGCGCCGCGGTCAGTCGCTGGTCGTGTGGGCGATCTGGGAAGGCCGCGAGACCGCGCGCGCCGTCGACGCGTACCTGACCGGCGAGACCTCGCTGTCCGCGATGCCCTACGTC
>JALYRN010001005.1 GCA_030855295.1 Myxococcota bacterium
GCGAGGTGCCGAGCCCGTGCGCGAGCACGCGCGAGATCGCGTCGAACACCGTGCGCGCGCTGTCGAAGCGCACCTCGCTCTTCTGCGGATGCACGTTGACGTCGACGCGCTCGGGCGGGATCCGCAGGTACACGACGCCGACCGGATAGCGCCCCGGCGGGAGCACGCTCCCGTACGCGAACGCGACCGAGCGCGCGAGCGCGCGATCGCGCACCGGCCGCCCGTTGACGTAGAGGTGCAGGTGCGCCGCGCCGCTGCGCGCGCGCTCGGGCGGCGAGAGGAGCGCCTCGAGCTCGATGCCGTCGCGCACCCCCTCGACGCGCGCGAGCGACTCCTCCGGGAAGAGCAGCGACGCGCGCTTGCCGAGCTCCGCGACCGGCAGCAGCTCGAGCGCGGTGCGTCCGTCGCGCACCAAGGTGATCCGCAGCTCCGCGCTCCCGAGCGCGGCGCGCACCAGCGTCTCGCGCACGTGCGCGCTCTCGGTGCCGACCGCCTTGAGGAATTTCCGGCGCGCCGGCACGTTGAAGAAGAGGTCGCGCACCGTGACGGTGGTCCCCGGCGCGCACCCGACCTCGCGCGCCGTCGCCTCGGCGCCGCCCTCGATGCGCACCTCGGTGCCGGCGACCGCGTCGCGCGTGCGGGTCGCGAGCGTGAAGCGCGACACCGACGCGATCGAAGGCAGCGCCTCGCCGCGGAAGCCGAGCGTCGCGATGCGATCGAGATCTTCGCGCACCGAGATCTTGCTGGTGGCGTGCCTTCGGATCGCGAGCCGGGCGTCGGCCTCGATCATGCCGTGTCCGTCGTCGCTGACCCGCACCAGGCCGATGCCGCCGCCCTCGATCTCGACCTTGATCGCGCGCGCGCCGGCGTCGATCGCGTTCTCGACGAGCTCCTTGACGACGCTGGCCGGACGCTCGACGACCTCGCCCGCCGCGATCTGATCGGCGAGATCGTCGGGCAGGATGCGCACCGGCCGCATGCGGCGCGAGCATAGCCGTCCCGCGCGAGGACGCCCAAGGATGCGGCAGCTACGCCTCGTCGCGCCGCAGGCGCGCGAAGACGAGCAGGTGCGTCGCGATCACGATCGGCACGATGCAGAGCGGGATCGCGCCCCACGGGAAGCCCGCCATCACCGCGAGGGTCTCGGGGTGGCCCGAGAAGAAGATGAGGTACTGCGCGGTCGCGACCACCATCAGGATGTCGGCGAGCCCGACGACGTTCCACGCGCGCACGATCGATCGCCGCGCGCGCGTGCTCGCGGGCACTGCGAGGAGCGCGACGATCGCGAGCGCGCCCGCGAGGATGTCGCCCCAGCCCGCGCGCGTCGCGAAGATGGGGTCGAGCCGCTGGAACGACTCCAGCACGAGGAACGCGATCCCGATCGGCGCGCGCACGAGGTGGACGGCGATCACGACGCGCAGATCGATACGCTGCGCGAAGTCGCGGAACGAAGGCACGCGGGCGTACGCGAGCGCGAGCGCCGCGACCCCGCCGCCGAGGAAGAGCGGCACCAGCGGCAGGCGATCGAGCGACAGCAGTCCGGACGCGGAGGCGCCGAGCGCGGCGGCGAGCCAGAGCGCGAACGCCGCGATCCAGCGACGATCCGAGGAGGCGGCGGCAGCGTTCAGGGGTGCGGAAGCAGAGAACGTCGGCATGGCTGGGGGACTCCTTCGCGCCGCGACACTTCACGCGCCGTGCCGCGCGAGAGCGGGCGAATTCCCTCGGGGTCGGGCGTTCGATCGTCGGTGCGCCGACGGTGCTGTCGGGCGAGCGTCCGACCGCCGCGGCCCGGACGCTCGGCTTCGCGGTCGCTCGCGATCGGTGCGACCCTTGCTCCCGGCCCGCCGTCGTGACCGCTGCCTTCGACACCCTGCATGCCGCGCGGCTGCGCGCGGTCGGCACCCGCTTCTTGCGCCAGCGCCCGATCGTGGTCGCGCTCGGCGCGCTCGGTCAGGGCGCGATCCTCGCGAGCTCGTCGGCGCCGCGCGCGCAGGTGCTCGCGCTGGGCGCAGCCACCGGCTCGATGGTGCTCGCCTTCTTCGCGGAGGCATGGGCGCTCGGCCGGCGCGAGCTCGACGAGCGCTGGCTCGCGCTCTCGCTCGTCGGCACCACGCTCGCGATCGGCGTCGCGGCGTGGCTGAGCGGGGGGCTCGAGAGCCCGATGGTGCCGCTGCTCTTCGCGCCGGTGACGGTCGGGCTCGCGGCGTTCGGACCGCGGCGCGGCGCGCGCGCCGGCCGGCAGAGCGCGATCCTCGGGGCGGCGCTCGGGGTGCTGATCGCGCTCGCGGTGCTGCCGGGCCCGTTCGCGCCGGTTCCCGCGCCGCAGCGCGGGTGGATGATCGCGTGGAGCACGGCCATCGCGCTCGCGCTGGTGCGGCTCGGGGTCGTCGGCCTGGTCGAGGCCTATCGCTCGGTCGGCGAGACGCTCGATCGCATGCGCGGCGACGTGATCGAGGAAGCAGGCCGGCGCGCGCGCGAGTCCGAGGCGCTCGGCGCGAAGGTCGCGCACGAGATCCGCAATCCGCTGACCGCCGTGAAGGGCCTGGTGCAGATGCTCGCGCGACGGCCCGCGGAGGTGCGCGACGAGCGGCGGTTCGCGGTCGTGCTCGGCGAGGTCGAGCGCATGGAGGGCATCCTCGAGGACTATCTCAGCCTCGCGCGTCCGCTGACCGATCTGGCGCCCGAGCCGATGCGCCCTCGCGCGCTGATCGACGACGTCGCGGCGCTGATCGAGGCGCACGCTGCGGAGCGCGGCGTCGAGGTGCGCTGCGTGGGAGAGGCCGGACGGATGATCGCGGACCCGCGGAGGCTGCGGGAGGCGCTGCTCAACCTCGCGCAGAACGCGCTCCAGGCGATGCCGCGCGGTGGCGCGCTCACGCTCGCGGTGGCGCGGGAGGCCGAGCGCGTGCGCATCGAGGTGCGCGACACCGGCAGCGGCTTCGACCCTGGCG
>JALYRN010001006.1 GCA_030855295.1 Myxococcota bacterium
GCTCCACCGCGCTCGAGGCAGCCGGCAGCACCGTGAGCGCAGCCGCGAACAGCGCGTGCGCGCCGAGCGACACGGTGAGGACGATCGGCATCCCCGCCCCGGTGTCCGAGCGCGGACGCGCAGGCTCGCGCGGCGACGGCGTCACCGGCGGCGTCGCGCGTGGGCCTTCGTCCGCGCCCGTCGACCGCCTGCGATCTCGTCGTGCAGGTGTCCCGGCTCGCCCGACCCGCTCGAGGGTCGTCACGCGTTCGAGAGCTTCCATCCGAGGGGGAGTCATCTGAAGAGCGCCGGGCCGGTTCGCGCGAACGACTCCGAGAATCGTTCTCAGAGCTATCCTTTATGTCCGATCCGACCAGCCCACGTCAAGTGCTCGCCGCCGCCCGCGCCGCCAGCGCGAGCGCGCACGCGCCGCGGCGAGCATGCTCGGCGCGATGCACCGACACAGCGTCGAGATCCGCACGCGCGGCCGCGGCACCTCCGACATCACGCGCGAGATCCAGGAGACCGTCGCGGCATCCGGCGTGCGCGACGGGCTCTGTCATCTCTTCGTGCACCACACGAGCGCGAGCTTGATCGTCTGCGAGAACGCCGATCCCGCGGTGCGCCGTGACCTCGAGTCATTCTTCGCGCGGCTCGCGCCCGACGGCGATCCGATCTTCGAGCACGACGACGAGGGCCCCGACGACATGGCCGCGCACGTGCGCACGATCCTGACGCAGGTCTCGCTCACGCTGCCCGTCGCCGACGGGCGCTGCGACCTCGGCACCTGGCAGGGCGTCTACCTCTGGGAGCACCGCCACGCGCCGCACGCCAGGCGCATCACGATCACGGTGATGTGACGCCCGCGTCGGGCACGCTGCCGTCGATGTCCTCGGGATCCGGCGGGACGCACACGCCGTCGTCGGTGCCCGCGACGACCGCGACGCACCGCTCGTCGGCCTCGCACGCCGTCACGGCGGCCCCGGCGTCCATCGCGGACACCGCCACCATGCACGCCTGCAGACACAGGCCGCGCTCGCAGAACGTGCCCGGCTCGCACTCGAGCGCCGAGGTGCACGGGGCGGCGTACGAGGTGCGGCCGCCGAACCAGCACACCATGCCCTCGCTCGGCGACTCGAGACACACGGCGCCGTCGTCGCAGAGCCACTCGCCCGCGGCGCAGGGCGCCATGCACTGCCCCGTGCCGCTCTCGTTCGCGATGCACTCGAGCTCACCGCGGCAGTCCCCCGCGCTGCTGCATGCCTCGCCGGAGCCGGCGCCGCTGCAGGCGCCGAGGCACAGCGCGGCGAGGCACAGCGCGGCGAGGCACACCATGGCGAGGGGGGCGCGAACGAGGTCGTCGCGGCTGGTCACCGGAGAACGTCTCACGTGCCGAACCTAGCACCGGCGGCGCTGAGAGCGGAGCGCGGTCGTGGTATGCACCGGCCGCAATGACGACGCAGGACACAGCCCGCAGCGCGCACGTGATCGTCGTCGGCGGAGGGCTCGCCGGGTGCGCCGCGGCGACGGTGCTCGCGGAGCGCGGCGTGCGCGTCACCGTGATCGAGAAGGAGCGCTACCTCGGCGGACGGGTCGGCTCGTGGGACGATCGCCTCGCCGATGGAACGCAGTTCCAGATGGAGCGCGGGTTCCACGCGTTCTTCCGGCAGTACTACAGCGTGCGCGCGCTCTTGCGGCGCGTGGATCCGACGCTCTCGTGTCTGCGTCCGCTCGAGGACTACCCGCTCCTCGGCCCGGAGGGATGGAGCGAGTCGTTCTCGGGGCTGCCGCGCCGCGCGCCGCTCAACCTGATGGCGCTGGTGTGGCGCACGCCTTCGATGCGCCTGCGCGACCTCTTGCCGATCGACGTCCGCGCGGCCGCCGAGATGCTCGCGTTCGATCCGCGCGCGACGTACGCGCGCTGGGATCGGACGACGGCGCGCGAGTACCTGGACTCGCTCCGGTTCCCGCCGCGCGCGCGACAGATGCTCTTCGATGTCTTCGCGCACTCGTTCTTCAACCCGGAGGAGGAGTACTCGGCGGCGGAGCTGCTCGCGATGTTCCACTTCTACTTCCTGGGGAACCCCGAGGGGCTCGTGTTCGACGTGCTGCGCGAGCCGTTCGGCGCGGCGATCTGGGCGCCGATGCGGACCTACCTGGAGGCGCGCGGCGTGCGCTTCGTGATGGGCGAAGAAGCGCAGTCGGTGCGGCGCGACGGCAAGCGCTTCGTGGTCGACTGTCTGCGCGGCCGCCACGAGGGCGACGCGCTGGTGCTCGCGGTGACGGTGCCCGCGCTGCGCGCGATCATCGATGCGTCGGGGGAGCTCGGCGATCGCGCGTGGCGCGCCTCGGTCGCATCCCTCGACGTGACGCTGCCGTTCGCGGTGTGGAGGCTCTGGCTCGATCGACCGATGCGCGCGGATCGCTCGCCGTTCGCGGGCACGACCGGGCTCGGCATCCTCGACAACATCTCGATCTACGAGAAGCTCGAGGGCGAGAGCGCGGCGTGGGCGCGGCGCACCGGCGGCTCGATCGTCGAGCTGCACGCGTACGCGGTCGACGCCGCGATGGGCGAGGCGGAGGTGAAGCGCTCGCTGATGGAGGGGCTCTACGCGGCCTACCCCGAGGCGCGCGGCGCGAAGGTGATCGAGGATCGCTTCCTCCTGCGGCGCGACTGTCCTTCGTTCGCGCCTGGCTCGGATGCGAGCAGGCCCGGCGTGGAGACCGCGGTCCCGGGCCTGTGGCTCGCGGGCGACTTCGTGAAGCTGCCCTTCCCTTCCGCGCTGATGGAGCGCGCGGTGGCGTCGGGCTTCCGTGCGGCGAGCGGGATCGCGGCGACGCTCGGCGCGGGCGAGGAGCCGGTGCGGACGATCCCGCGGCGCGGGATGTTCGCGGGGCTGGTGGGGAGCCGCGGCGCGTGAGCGAGCGACGGCGCGGTGATCGCGCGAGGCGATGCCGCGCGAGGCGATGC
>JALYRN010001007.1 GCA_030855295.1 Myxococcota bacterium
CGTCGCCGGAAGAGATTTCAGGACCAGGAACATGGAACGGCTTCGGCATCGTCGGGATCCCATTCTCCGCCCATCGCTACAGAGATATCGAGAGGAAGCTGTCTCATCCGACGTTGGCACAGAGGGGGGCACGTCGAGGGCTCCGCGGTACCGGTCGCGAGCCTCGACGACCTGACGGCGATGAAGCTGCAGGCCATCGCGACACGCGGAGCGGCACGCGACTTCTGGGACCTGCACGCCCTGCTCGCGCATCGCGGCATTCCGCTGACGAGCGCGCTCGACGAGTTCTCCCGGCGCTACCCGACCGACGACCTGGGCCACGTGCTGCGCAGCCTGGTGTATTTCGGGGACGCCGACTCGGCGCCGCTACCTCGCGGGCTCGATGCGGTCCACTGGGCGCAGATCCGATCGGACCTAGAGCGCTGGGTCGCGGCGCTCTGATCTTCGACGTGGTACGGGGCTCCGAGGTTCTCCGAGCGCCGGGAACGAGCGAGCGCGCGAGCATGTGTCGTGTCGCCGGCGCGCTGGTCCGCACCGTCGCATCGACCCCAGGAGGATCGCATGACCCCCGAGACGAAATCACCGCTGCTCTCTCTCTTGCGCGAGCCGACGACTGCGATCGCATACGCGCTCGCCGTGCGCGTCCGCTCCGACCGGCCCGGCAAGCACGTGCTCGAGACCGATTCCGCGCTCTTCGATCCACGCTCGCACGCGGCCGCGGGCCACGCGCAGCTGGAGCTGCGCCCCGACGTGATCGATCACTGGAACCACTCGTGGCCGAGTGGAGACGGAGGAACGGTCGGGCACCTGCGCGCGGGATGGAGCGACGTGCGCTGGGGCGCGCATCGCCTCGAGCTCGTCACCCTCGAGATCCGGACCGGCTTCGCGGGGCCGCCCGTCCAGCACGCGATCGTGGCGGACGACCGGGCGACCGCGCAGGCCTACTTCGAGGCGGTGTGCGCGCACTGCGCCGAGATCCGCGACGAGATCCTGGTCTACGCGAACGGCTGCTGGAACAAGAGCCAGGAGCTGTTCGCGGCGGTGCGGTCGACCACGTGGGAGCAGCTGGTGCTCGCCGACGGGATGGCCGAGCACGTGCGCGCCGACTTCGACCGCTTCGTCGCGGCGCGCGAGCAATACGAGCGGTGGGGCATCCCGTGGAAGCGCGGGGCGATCCTCATCGGACCGCCGGGCAACGGCAAGACGATGTGCATCAAGGCGCTGATCCGGCACCTCGCGCTGCCGTGTCTCTACGTCCAGAGCTTCGTCGCGCCCCGCGTGCCCGAGCAGGTGTGCATACGCGATGTGTTCGACCGCGCGCGACGCACCGCTCCGTGCGTGATGGTGCTCGAGGACATCGACTCGCTCGTGACGCCGACCTCGCGCTCGTTCTTCTTGAACGAGCTCGACGGATTCGCGAGCAACACCGGCCTGATCACGATCGCGAGCACGAACCACCCCGATCGCCTCGATCCGGCGATCGTCGATCGCCCCAGCCGCTTCGATCGCAAGTACCACTTCGAGCTGCCGGCCGAGCCCGAGCGCCACCGCTACATCGCGCTGTGGAGCGCGCGGCTCTCGCCGGAGCTCCGCCCCGACGACGCCACACTGAGCTCGCTCGCCGCGGCGACCGAGTCGTTCTCGTTCGCCTACCTGAAGGAGCTCTTCGCCTCGGCGCTGATGCGCTTCGCGAGCGACGGCCCCAGCGATGGCGGCGGCGTCGCGCGCGCGCTCTCCGAGGAGGTGGTGGTGCTCCGCGCGCAGATGCAGACGCACGCGATCGTGCCCGAGGTCGGCGCGGGCGCGGTGCCCGAGGGGGGCGACCCCTGGCAGATGCAGATGCGCCACCGCGGGAGGTTCTGAGCGCCGCGCCCGCGCCTCGACGCGCAGCGGCTCACGCGCATGCGCGAGGTCCTGCGATCCCGCGCGTAGACTGCAGCGTGCGCCCCTGGCTCGCTCTCCTGGCCTCGATGCTGTGTGGATGCCGATGCTCGCCGGCCCAGACCGTCGACGCTCGGGTCGATGGGCACGACGTCCGGTTCACGCACGCCTACGGCGTCTCGCACGGGGGGCGCAGCCTCGAGCTGCACCTCGCGAACCGGGACCGAGGCTGCGCGTGGGCGACCGGGCACGGCCTCGGCGTCATCCTCGACGACGACGCGCACCTCTCGCTCGACGTCGCCCCGGTGACGCGCAGCGACGGGACGGCATGGCGGGTGGTCGGCGGCGGCTGGGTGGTCGGAGAGTCGCTCGGGCACGGCATCGGCAACCTCGGCTTCGAGCGCTTCGATGCGGAAGTCGCGCCGACCGAAGGCGGCCACCGGGTCACCGTGCACGTCGCGCACGTGGACGTACGCCTCGACGGCAGCTTCGTCGCGGAGGACTGCACACCCGAGCTCACGCCGGCTCCCGACGAGCCGATCCCGCCGATCGACGCGCCGATGATCTTGATGCTCGGCAACGAGCGCCATCCGCTGACGCGCGCGAGCCTGACGACGGGCCCCGCAGGGCAACGAGAGGTGCGCATCTCACGCGGTCTCGAGCCGTGCCGCGACGAGGTGACCCACGAAGACGTGTACGTGAGCATCGAGAGCGCCGGGGCCATCGCGGAGCCGATGACGCTGCGCGTGGAGGGGCAGGTGTCGGAGCCCCTCTTCACCTTCCTGCGCGACGAACCGCTGCAGGTCCGGCTCGAGGGCCGGCCGCCTGACGAGCGACTCCACGTCGAGACCGACCGGCTCCTCTACGAAGACTGGATGGCCCGGGAGCGTCCCGTGCGCGTCCGGATCCACGGGGACGTCCCGGTCACGCGCTGCCGGGATTGACCTCGGCGCGTGCAGCGCACTGCGCGCGACGCGGACCACGCGCGCGCTTCGACGAGCGGGCGCACGAGTCGTTCGAGCTCGGAGCCCCGGCCACGCGGGCGGTCGCCGCATCGACGCGCGC
>JALYRN010001008.1 GCA_030855295.1 Myxococcota bacterium
GGCGGCGATCGAGTCGGCGCCCGAGCGCGCGCGCGGGCTGATGGGCGAGCACGACCGGCTGGCGTCGCGGCTCGCGCCGGAGCACCGCGCGCTGCTCGCGACGTGGAGCGAGTGGGAGGCGCGCTACTCGGCGCCGCAGCTCGAGTACGCGGTGCGCGGCAAGACGATCCGCGTCGAGAACTACCGGGAGTCGCTCTCCGAATTGAAGCTGCGCAAGGTCGCGCGCCCGCGCTATCGCAGCGCCGGCGATCGCCTCTACTGGCGCCTGACCGAGAACGTCCCCGGCGAGTTCCCCTACGTCGCCGGCACCTTCCCGTTCAAGCGCGTCGGCGAGGATCCGACCCGCATGTTCGCGGGGGAGGGCGCGAGCGATCGCACGAATGCGCGCTTCCACTACCTCGCCGCGGGCCAGTCGGCGGCGCGCCTCAGCACCGCGTTCGATTCGATCACGCTCTACGGCGAGGACCCGGGCTGGCGTCCGGACATCTACGGCAAGATCGGCGAGAGCGGCGTCAGCATCTTCACGGTCGAGGAGGCCGAGCAGCTCTACGCCGGCTTCGATCTCTGCGATCCGTCGACCAGCGTCTCGATGACGATCAACGGGCCCGCGCCGACGGTGCTCGCGTTCTTCTTCAACGCCGCGGTGCGCCAGCAGTGCCGGCGCTGGTTGCGCAGGGAAGGGCGCCTCGCGATCTCGGAGGAGCAGGAGCTGCAGCCCGATCGCCTGCGCGGCTCGAGCTGGACGCAGGTGCGCGCGCTGCTCGCGGACGGCGAGTACGAGACGCTGCGCGAGCAGACCTACAAGCAGGTGAGGGGCACCGTGCAGGCTGACATCCTCAAGGAGGATCAGGGCCAGAACACGTGCATCTTCTCGACCGAGTTCGCGCTCGCGGCGATGGGCGACGTGCAGCAGTTCTTCGTCGATCACGACGTGCGGAACTTCTACTCGGTCTCGATCAGCGGCTATCACATCGCCGAGGCCGGCGCGAACCCGATCCACCAGCTCGCGTACACGCTCGCGAACGGCTTCACGTACGTCGAGTACTACCGGGCGCGCGGCATGGACGTGAACGCGTTCGCGCCGAACCTCTCGTTCTTCTTCTCGAACGGGATGGACCCCGAGTACACGGTGATCGGCCGCGTCGCGCGGCGCGTCTGGGCGGTGGCGATGAAGCGCCTCTACGGCGCCGACGCACGCTCGCAGATGCTGAAGTACCACATCCAGACCAGCGGCCGTTCGCTGCACGCGATGGAGATCGAGTTCAACGACGTGCGCACGACGCTGCAGGCGCTGCTCGCGACGCTCGACAACGCGCAGTCGCTGCACACCAACGCGTACGACGAGGCGATCACCACGCCGACCGAGCAGAGCGTGCGCCGCGCGGTGGCGATCCAGCTGATCATCAACAAGGAGTTCGGCCTGGTCGGCTGCGAGAACGCGACGCAGGGCTCGTTCATCGTCGAGGAGCTCACCGACCTCGTCGAAGAAGCGGTGCTCGCGGAATTCGATCGCCTGACCGAGCGCGGCGGCGTGCTCGGCGCGATGGAGCGCCAGTACCAGCGCGGCCGCATCCAGGACGACTCGATGAAGTACGAGCACCTGAAGCACTCCGGCGAGCTGCCGATCGTCGGCGTGAACACCTTCCTGCCGCGCGACGCGAGCCAGGCCGGCACCCCGCGCGACGTGAAGCTCTCGCGCGCCGGCAAGGAAGAGAAGGAGCTCTGCATCGCGCGCCTCGAGCGCTTCCACGCCGAGCACGCCGAGCAGGCGCCGGGCGCGCTGCGGCGGCTCAAGGCCGCGGCGATCAAGAGCGAGAACCTCTTCGGCGCGCTCCTCGACGCGACCGAGCACTGCAGCCTCGGCCAGATCACGCACGCCCTCTACGAAGTCGGCGGCGAGTACCGGCGCAACTTGTAGGGGGCGGCGCGCGCTCGTCGGTGATCTCAGTCAGGCGGTGCTTCGACGCCGGGCGGGTGCGCGCTACCATCCGCGCCATGGAGCCGGGGCCCCGCGCCAGCGATCTCGTCGGTCGCACGTTGATGGGGAAGCTGCGCGTCGATCGGGTGCTCGGCGCGGGCGGGATGGGGACCGTCTATCGGGTCGAGCACCTGATCACGCGGCACGAGCGCGCGCTCAAGGTGCTGCACCCACAGCACGGCGAGTCGCACGAGACGGTCGCACGGTTCATCCGCGAGGCGGGCGTCGCGGGCACGCTGCGCACTCCCTACGTGGTCGAGACCTACGACGCCGGGACGCTCGAAAATGGGGCGCCCTACGTGCTGATGGAGCTGCTGCACGGGCAGCCGCTCGCGTCGCTGCTCGAGCGCGGCGAGCGCGTGCCGCCGGGGCGCGTGGTCGGGATCGTGTGTCAGGTGCTCGAGGGCCTGATCGTCGCGCATGCCGGCGGGATCGTCCACCGCGACATCAAGCCGGACAATCTCTTCCTGGTGCGCGACGAGCAGGGGCGCGAGCGGGTGAAGATCCTCGACTTCGGGATCTCGAAGTTCACGCACGGCGTCGCGGACTACGTCGGGACCCTCACGAGCGAGGGCACGATGATGGGGACGCCGTTCTACATGTCGCCCGAGCAGGCGTCGGGCGCGAAGGACGTCGACGCGCGCACCGATCTCTACTCGCTCGGCGTGATCCTCTACGAGGGTCTGGCCGGCGTCCGGCCCTTCGACGGCGCGACGCTCGCCGCGCTGGTGATCCGCATCCACAAGGGCGAGTGCACGCCGCTCGAGGTGATCGCGCCGCACGTCTCGCCCGCGCTGGCGGCGGTGGTCGAGCGCACGATGCGACCCGATCGCGACGCGCGCTTCGCGAGCGCGCGCGAGCTGCTCGAGGCGCTGATCCCGCACGCGGACTCGAGCTACGTCGCGCCGCTCGACACGCTCCGCGAGGTCCTCGCCGAGGCGCCGACGCTGCAGCGCGCATCGATGC
>JALYRN010001009.1 GCA_030855295.1 Myxococcota bacterium
CCCGAGGTCACCGCATTGCTCGATGCCGAGCAGCACGCCGCGATCGCGGCGCCGGCCGACCGTGGGCTGCTCGTGATCGGCAGCGCAGGCAGCGGCAAGACCACCGTGGCGCTCCATCGACTGGCTCGGCTGCATGCACGCGATCCGCTGCGCGTGCCGCTCGAGCGCACCCGCGTGATCGTGCCGGAGGTCGGGCTCGCCAAGCTGTCGCGGCGCCTGCTGGGGCCGCTCGGGATGCCCGACGCGCAGGTGAGCACCCTCGACGACTGGGCGCTCGAGCTCGCGCGGCGGACGTTCGGCGGTGTGCCGCGGATCGGCGACGAGACGCCCGCGATCGTGGTGCGCCTCAAGCGCCATCCTGCGCTCTACGACGGGCTGCGCGCGCGGCTCGCGAAGCTCCCGCCGCACCGAGCGCAGACGATTCCGCGCCTGCGCCGGGTGCTCGGCGATCTGCTCAGCGATCGCGCGTTCCTCGCCTCGGTCATCGATGCATCGGACGGCGACCTGCCGCGGTACGCGGCCGAGGAGACCGTGCGCCACACGATGCGTCAGCTCGACGATGCGTCCGAGCGGCACCTCGCGAGCATCACCGACCCTTCCGCGAAGCGCGCGATCGACGGTCGGTCGGTCTCCGCCGATACGCCCGAGGCGACCGGCGGCTCGATCGACGTCGAGGACCTGCCGATCTTCCTGTTCGTGCGCGCGTGGCGGGCGGGGCTCGACGCGCCGCGCATCGCGCACCTCGTCATCGACGAGGCCGAGGACTTCTCGCTGTTCGAGCTGCACGTGCTGGGCGCGTTGCTCGATCCGACACGCAGCGTGACGCTCGCGGGCGACGACGCACAGCGCACCGGGACTGGATTCGCGGGCTGGGCGCGTGCGCTCGAGGTGCTCGGCGTGCGCGGTGCGTCGGAGTGTCGGCTCTCGGTCTCGTATCGATGCCCGCAGCCGATCGTCACGCTCGCGCAGACGATCCTCGGCCGTGAAGCGCCTGACGCGCCGGCGAAGGCCGCCCGCGGCGGTGCGCCGATCGCGCGCGACGCGTTCCAGGGCGAGCCGCACGCCATGCTCGTGCTGGCCGATGCGCTGCGCGATCTGCTCGATCGCGAGCCTCGCGCCGCGATCGCGGTGATCGCGGAGAGCGCCGACACCGCGCACCGCGTGCACGCCGCGCTCGCGGATCTTCCGCGGACGCGCCTCGTGATCGACGGTGACTTCGGCTTCGATCCCGGGCTCGATGTCACGTGCGTCGATGCCGTGAAGGGCCTCGAGTTCGACTACGTCGTCGTGCCCGACCTCACGGCATCCGCGTACCCCGACGAACCCGAGGCGCGGCGGCGGCTCCACGTCGCCGTCACCCGCGCGGCCTATCAAGTGTGGCTGATCACGCCCGGGACGGCGTCGCCGATCGATCTCTGATCGCCTCTTCGCCGATCAGAGATCGCAGCGGCGCAGCTTCATCTGCACGTCGCTCGACCAGTGGCTCGCGAACGCGCGGACACAGGTGTCGAGGTAGCGCTCGTAGTCGACGTAGATCTGATCGCCCCACTGGGCGCGGATCGTCTTCTCGTTCATGCGCAGGCGGCGCAGCCACTCGCCGGTGGTGCGCCCGTAGCACTCGCGCTGGGTGCGCATCTCGACGCACTCCCAGTAGGGACGGATCGCCATGATCATCTCCTCGAGGCGCGGGTTGAGCCCGCCGGGGAAGATGACGTCGGCCGTGAACTTGAGGTCCTCGAGGTCCTTGCGGTTGCGCGGCACGCGGTCGCGCAGGATCGCCTGGAAGCCGAACCACGCGCCAGGCTTGGTGATCTCCCAGCAGCGCTTGAAGTAGTTGCGGTAGAGCTCGACCCCGAGCCCCTGGTTCGCCTGATCGGGCGAGACGGCGTGGTCGATCATCTCGATCGACTGGAGCGCGTCGTACTTCTCGGCGGGCTCGTACGTGTAGAAGTCCTGGAGCTTCACCTCGTACGTCGCGGGCAGGCGCATCTTGGTCCTGGCCCACTCGCACTGCCCGGTCGAGAGCGTGACGCCGTGCGCGACCTTGGTGCCGCGCGTCGACTGGTAGAGCAGGTTCGAGCCCCAGCCGCAGCCGATGTCGAGCACCAGCTTCTCGGGCGTCATCTCCGCGTACTCGTAGAGGATGCGCGACTTCTGGATCTGCGCCTCCTCCAGCGACTCCTTGCCGGTGAGGTAGCTCGCCGACGTGTAGTGCATGTTCTCGTCCAGCCAGAGCTGGAAGAACTCGTTCGAGACGCTGTAGGAGAGGTCGATCTCGGCCTGGGTGCTCGTCATGACGGCAGGGTTCATATTACGGCCCAGAAGCCGGTTCCAGTCGCCGGCCGTGCGCGCGCTCTCGCCGGCGCGTGCCGCGTGCAGGGCGTTGAAACGTCCGCCACGGCGTGCTAGCAATCGCGTCCGTTTTCGGCGCCGTAGCCAAGTGGTTAGGCAAAGGTTTGCAAAACCTTCATACAGCGGTTCGAATCCGCTCGGCGCCTACTCCCGTACTCTCTCAGACGACTCCCGCGTTCTCTCAGACGCAGCTGCCCGCGACGCAGGTCATGCCGGCGCTGCAGCGGGCGCCGCAGTCGCCGCAGTGATCGCGATCGCTGGTGGTGTCGACGCAGTCGTAGCGCTCGAAGCGGTCGCCGCAGCAGCGATCGGTCGCCGTGCCGCCGCACTCGCCGCGGGTGTCGCCGCAGACGCAGCGCGCGCCGTCGCATCGGTTCGCTCGGTCGACCTCGCACTCGGTGCCGCACACGCCGCAGTCGAGGCGGTCGCGGAGCAGGTTCGCGCAGTGCGGCGGGCGGCCGCCCGGCGCCGACGTGCAGCAGGTCGACTGCGACGTTCCGATGCAGCCGAGCAGGAAGTCGCCGCACGCGCAGTTCGAGGCCTGGCACGAGTCGCCCCGCCCGAGCGCGACGCAGTCGATGCCGCACCCAC
>JALYRN010000181.1 GCA_030855295.1 Myxococcota bacterium
TCCCGAGGCGCCCTTCTGCCGCCAGTGCCAGTCGCCCGACGCGCGCGGCTGACCCAGCAGGAGTGCTCGCCCCGGAGGGCGCGTACGGGAGCGCGCGCTTCGCGGCCTGCAGGAGTGCTCGCCCCGGAGGGCGCGTACGGGAGCGCGCGCTTCGAGCGCGGACGGCAGCGACCGGAGCGGGCGAGCCGATCAATCGAGCGCGGACGGAAGCGCCCGGAGCGGGCGAGCCGATCAATCGCGCGCGGACGGAAGCGCCCGGAGTGGGCGAGCCGATTTTAGGTCTGACTTTGTACGGGGTCTCGCCGTACGCTCGATACGTCGTGCGGCGCCCATGAGCGACCAGGACCTCGAAGCGATCCAGCGCAGCCTGGCGGGCGTCACCGACCCGCTGGCCCTGCTCGCCGGGTTCTTCGCGCACTCGCCGGTCGCGTTCCAGGTCTTCGACGCGAGTGGGCGATCACGGCTCGTGAACCGCGCGTTCGTCGAGCTCTTCGGGGCGGCGCCGCCGCCCGAGTACGACGTGCTGAACGACGAGCTCGCGGCGCGCGACGGCTACCTCGAGCTGATCCGGCGCGCGTTCGCGGGCGAGACGATCCGCGTGCCGCCCGTCTGGTACGACGCGACCGATCTGCGGCAGGTCGACGTTCAGGGGAACCGCGTCTGCATCAGCGCGACGCTCTTCCCGCTGCGCGCCGCGAGTGGCGAGGTGACCCACGTCGCGCTCGCCTTCCGCGATCTCACCGCCGAGACGCTCGCGCGCGAGCAGGCCGAGGCGGACCGCGCGATCCTCGACTCGCTGGTCGACCAGGCGAGCATCGCGATGCGATTCCTCGATCGCGATCTCCGCTACGTGCGCATGAACGCCGCCGCGGCGCGCCTGACCGGTCTGCCGATCGAGGCGCACCTCGGAAAGACGGTGCTCGAGGCGCTGCCGGGCATCGATCCCGCCGCGCACGAGACGTCGAAGCGCGCGCTCGAGACCGGCACCGCGATCACCCACGAGATCCCGGGCGAGATGCCGGGCGCGCCGGGCGTGCCGCGCTGGTGGCGTGTCCACCACTACCCGGTGCGCCTGCGCGGCGAGACGATCGGGGTCGGCGCGCTGATCGAGGACGTCACTGCCGCACGCGAGGTGGAGCGAGAGCGCGCGCGGTCGATGGAGCGCGAGGCGCTCGCGCGCGCCGAGGCCGAGACGGCGAACCGCCTGAAGGACGAGCTCCTCGCGACCGTGTCGCACGAGCTGCGCACGCCGCTCTCGGCGATCGTCGGGTGGTCGCGCCTGCTGGAGAGCGGAACCCTGACGGAGGTGCAGCAGAAGAAGGCGATCGCGACGATCGATCGCAATGCGCGACTGCAGGTGCAGCTGATCGAGGATCTGCTCGACATCGCTCGCATGCAGTCGGGTACGCTGCGGCTGGAGCTCGCACCGGTGGATCTCGGCGGGCTGCTCGAGGCCGCGCTCGAGGCCGCGCGACCGAGCGCCGCGCAGAAGGATGTCTCGCTCTCGCTGGAGATCGCAGCGGGCGCAGGGCACGCGCGCGCGGACGCTGTGCGCATGCAGCAGATCGTCGGGACCCTGCTGGCCAACGCGATCAAGTTCACGGCGCGCGGCGGCTCCGTGCGGGTCGCGCTGCGGGAGGAGGCCGACGCGGTCGTGCTCGCGGTGCGCGATGACGGTCAGGGGATCGCGCCCGAGCTGTTGCCGTACGTGTTCGATCGGTTTCGTCAGGGCTCCGGCGGCTCGCACCCGTCGAGCGGCCTGGGGATCGGGCTGAGCGTCACGAAGATCCTGGTCGAGATGCACGGCGGAGCGATCACCGCGCACAGCGAGGGCAGGGGAAAGGGGGCCGAGCTCGTCGTGCGGCTGCCGACGTGCCGCACGACCCCGGGTGCAGTGGCCACCACCGCGTCGGAGCGACCGCGCCAGACCGACAGCGAGCGATCCCGCTCGCCGACGTCGAGGCCACTCGAGGGGACGCGCGTGCTGGTCGTCGACGACGACGCCGACGCGCGCGAGCTGGTCGCGCACGTGCTCTCGTTCCGCGGCGCCGAGGTGCGAGTCGCGGCGAGCGTCCCGATGGCGCTCGACGTGCTCGCGTCGTTCGCGCCCGCCGTGCTCGTCAGCGACGTCGCGATGCCTGGCGCGAGCGGGCACGATCTGGTGCGCACGCTGCGAGCTCGGCCCCACTGCGAGGGCGGCGACCTGCCGGCGATCGCGCTCAGCGCGTTCGCGCGGCCCGAGGACTCGCAGGCGTCGCTGCGCGCCGGCTTCGATCGGCACCTCACGAAGCCGATCGACGCCGACGCGCTGGTGCGCGCGATCGCCGAGCTCGCGATCCGGACCGGCTGATGTCGACAGGAGCGCTCGTCCCGGCGCCCCGGAGCGCCCTTGCGCGGATCAGGCGGCGGCTTCGAGCCTCCGGACGCGCACGTGCTCGAGGCGACGCGCACCCTCGATGACGAGCCTCGCGAACGCGCGATGCCATGGCATCGAGCCCTCGCGGGCGGTCGCGTCGATCCAGCGCGCGAGCCCGTCGGCGAAGCGCACCGCGCCGTCGTCGAGCGAGAGCGACGCGCGCACCTCGCGGAGGAAGAGCGCTTCGCTGGCGTCGATCACCCCGTCGGCGAGCGCGGTCCACACCGAGGACGCGTAGGCGAGCACGCGCACGCGCTCCGGCGCGCCGCCGAGCATGCGCCAGGCGTCACGTGGTCCGCGCGCGATCGCCGTCGCGGCCTCGTCGGCTGGGTGCACCAGGCCGAGCGCGACCTGCGCGCCGCGCGCCGCCGCGATCTCGCGATCTGCCACCTCACCGTCGGCCCAGAGCGTCGCGACGACGAGGTCGAAGACTGGGCGTCGATGGGCCCCATCGAAGACGAGCAGCGCGGTCATCGTGTTCCCCTCTCTCGACCTCCCTCCGCCTGCGCGGCGAGAGGTCGGGGGCACAACGAGCCGCACGGGTTCTCGATTCCCTCGCCGGCACGCCCAGGAGCGCGCGGCGCTCAGAGCCCTGTCTAGGATCGAGTCACTGCACGACCTCGACGACCTCCGCCGGGCGGGTGCGGTACGTCGCGTCGATGTGCTCGACGACGTCGAGGAGGAACGTCTCCATCTGGGCGCCGTTCGGCGTGCTCGCCGGCGCGTCGGTGTAGAACGTCCCGTTGACGCACTCCTGGTTGCGACAGCGACCGTCGGGGAAGACGAAGATCGCCTTCTGGAAGCGCTGCGACTCGGGGAGCGTCGGCGCCGTCATGTAGTTCCAGAGCAAGAGACCCGTCACCAGGAGATCGGCGGGCTCCATGCCGTAGCCGTGGAGGAAGTACACGACCGGATAGGTCGTCTCGGCGTACTCCTCGTCGAAGTAGCCCGGCGGCAGCACGATCGTGACCGGGCCGGTGCGGCCCGTCGTCGGCGACGTGAAGTCGAGCGCGATCGAATTGATGTGGTCGCACGCGGGGCTGATCCGGCCGCAGAGCTCGTCGTGCACCATGCTCCGATCGCCGCCCGGCCAGCGTCGATCCATCATCGCGAGCGAAGCGAAGAGGCGATCCTGGATCTGCGCGATGGTGCCGACGTGGCCGCCGTCGCCCTGCTGCTTCTCCTCCTCCGTCGCGTCGATGCTGCCGTAGCGGACCATCGCGTAGCGACCGATCTCGCCCCACGGCGCCGACGAGAACGTGAACGCGCTGCGGCCGTCGAGATGGAGCGCGCCGTGGCCGTTGTAGAAGCGCACCGGCAGCCCGCGTGCGGCCAGACCGCCCATCGAGTGGTGGCCCATCACGACCCAGTTGAAGAGGTCGCGCACGCCGCCGTCGGCCATCACGTCGAGGTGCGCGAGCGCGTCGTCGTCGAGGCCCTGCACCATCTGTCGCGGGCTCGAGTCGATCATGCGCTGCGAGCCGCGGGTGCGCGTGAAGATGCCGTCGCCCTGCCCGCGATCGTAGCCGCCGTCGGCGAGCTGCGCGGTGCCGGGCACGCCGTCGATGCCGACGTCCTCGAAGGGCTCGCCCTCGTCCCAGTCCCAGTTCCCCTCGGTGCCGGTCGGGTTGTACTGGAAGTCGTAGTCGTCGCCCGCGGGATCGGGGCTGGTGATCGCGTCGTAGCCCGCCTCCATCGCGCTCGGCAGGCCGTCGGCGCCGACGTCCTCGAAGGGCTCGCGGCCGTTGCGGATCACGGGCTCGCCGCCGTCGCGCAGCCCGTTGCCGTTCACGTCGACCGCGTACGCGACCTCGACCGGGACGCGGTGCCCGTCGGGGCTCCATCGGCCGGTGTCGCCGGCGACCTCGCCTCCGTCGCAGAACGTGATCACCTCGTACTGGCCGGCGGGGTTGTACTCGTCGTCGAAGAAGCCGGTCGCGGGATCCGCGTCGCCGCCCTCGGGCTCGCGCGCGACGCGCCGGACGCCGGCCTCGGCGCAGCGCTCCGCGGGCGGCAGGTAGCGATCGGCGTCGGGCACGCCCGGAGGCGTGACGTTCGGGCCGTCCTCGGTCGCGCTGCCGTCGGTGTTCGCGTTGCCGAACATCGCCGCGAGGTCGCGGAAGATCTCGACGTACTCGGCGCGATCGAAGGTGCCGCCCTGCCCGTCGTAGCCGTCCTCGTACCACCAGTTCTCGAAGTGCTGCACGTGCTCGTAGAGCTCGCCGCGATCGGGCGCGCGCTCCTGCGTCGCGGCCGCGCAGTCGGTGCCCGGCGTCGCGCGCTGCGCCTCGGTGCAGAAGCCGCCGAGGTGATAGCGGCGGATGTACTCGAGCATGTACTGCCAGTCGGTCGGCCCACCGAGCGGCGCGACGAAGTCGAACTGGTCGGGGTTGCCGATCCCGACCCGCCCGCTGCCGCTGCCGCCCATCGAGACCCCGAGGATCCCGCGGTAGTTGAAGCGGCGCGAGACGCGCATCGGCGCATCGCTGCGGACGACCGCTTGGTAGGTGCCGAGCCGCGGCGCCTGGAAGCGCAGCATGCCGTCGGCCGCGTCCCCGTCGAACGCGGGGTTCGCGATCGGAACGATGCGCGGCTCGGTCACGCCCGGCCCGGTGTACGCGACCTCGACGTGCCCGCGGTTCGCGTGCGAGGGCAGGAGCGCGAGCCGGATCGGGATCGACAGATCGATCTCCCGGCGGAAGCGATACACCTCGTCGCTCGCGAACGACACCGCCGGCCCGAGCGCGACGTAGCCCGCGGGCAGCTGATCGGACGCGCACGCGATCGACGCGTCGAACGGATCGACGTGATAGCGATCGTCGCGCGACGCGCCGGCGGGCAGCGCGACGTGCGCGCCGTCGATCGAACCGCTGGCGACCCGCAGCTCGCCGCCCGCCATCACTCGTCCCGCCGCGGTCCCGTCGCACGCGGGCCGCGCGGTGGGCGTGATCGCGACCTCGAGCACGTCTTCGCCACGCACGGTGCCGTTCGTCGCGACCGCGGTGATCGTCACCGTGCCCTCGGCCGCGCCCGTGATCACGATCGGCAGGCGGGTCACGCCGCGCGCGGAGAACACGAGGTCGGTCGGCAGCGCCTCGATGCCGCCGGTGCCGCTGGTCGTCAGCGTCACCGGCAGCTCGCCACAGCCCCAGTCGCGACGCAGCTCGAGGTACACGTCGCGGCTCGCGCCCGACGTCACGCCGACGCTCGCGTGCGACCAGTCGATGCCCTGCAGGACGCACGTCGGCGGGCCGCCGTCGTCCGACGTCGTCGGCAGAGGATCGCCGCACGCCGACGCGAGCGCGGTGACCACGAGCGAAGCGAAGAGCGGACGAGTCGAGCGAAACGGCACGAGCGACATGCGCTGGAGGATATCGCCTTCGTGGCGACACCAGGGAGTCGACGCGTCCGGTGGGGCGAGCTTCCGCACGCCGCCGCGCCGCGTGTCGGCAGAGCGCGTGTCGGCAGAGCGCGTGTCGGCAGAGCGCGTGGTGCGCGAGCTCGTGGCGACTGCCCTCGTTCGAGCCGCCTGCTCGCCGACCGGCTGATCGCCGATCACAACGCCGCGGTCCGCACCCACGGCATGTTCGTGATGGAGCGCGGCTACGAGCTCGACGAGAGCGTGGCGAGCGAGCTCGTGGAGCGCCGCACGATCACGGCGATCCAGAGGCTGCGGCCACGGCAGGGCGACGCGTTCGATCGCGCGTTCGTCGACCCCGAGCACCTCGAGATGGCACGAGAGATCCGCAGCGCGCTCGGGAGGTGAGCACCTCGATCGACGATCAGAGATCGATCGGCATGCCGGTCGCGTCGTGCAGCTCGCGCACTGCGCGGCGTACTCGCTCGACCAGCGGGTGCTCGAAGTCGTGCGAGAGCGCGCCCACGACCTCTCGGTAGTACCAGAGCGTGTCCTCGCGCGACGCGGTGAAGAGCTCGAAGACCTCGTCGCCGATGCGGCGGTGGTCGTCGACGATGCTGCGCGCGTTGTGCAGCTTGTCGGCCGCGCCGACCAGCTTCACCTCTGCGTCGGCATCTCTCAAGTGCGCGAGATAGCTCAGCTTTCTGGGCTTCCACGGCGCCTTGTCGGTCGCGTCGGTGGTGTCGCTGAGCGCGCGCACGATGCGGGCGACGCGGCCGCCGAACGCGGCCTCGAGCTCGTCCTCGCTCGCGCCCGGGATGTCCTCCAGGTAGTCGTGCAGGATCGCGGCGGCGATCTGGTCCTCGTCGCCTCCGTGCTCCATGACGATCGTCGCGACCGCGAGCAGATGCGTCAGGTACGGCGCGCCGCTGCCCTTGCGCTCGCGCGTCGCGAACGCGTCCGCCGCGAGCTTCAGCGCCTCGCCGACCTTGGCTCCGTAGAAGGGCTGGGTGCGCACCCTGGGAGCGTGCCACGCGCGTGATAGGCTCGCGACCCGTCCGCCAGCCAGTCAAAGGCAGGAGATCGAATGTCGACGAAGATCCCGAACGGAGCGCGCTCCGTCATCACCGGCGCGGGCAGCGGTTTCGGCCGCGCGATGGCGCTCGATCTCGCCGCGCGCGGCGCGCGTCTGCTCTTGAGCGACATCAGCTCGACCTCGCTCGAGGAGACGTGCGCGCTCGCGCGCGCGAAGGGCGCGGAGACGAGCTCGATGATCGTCGACGTGCGCGACGCCGGGCAGGTGGAGGCGATGGCGGCGCGCGCCGAGGAGCTCTGGGGCGGCACCGACGTGCTCGCGAACAACGCCGGCGTCGCGGTCGCCGGGGCAGTCGGCGAGATCCCGCTCGAGGACTGGAAGTGGCAGATCGACATCAACTTGATGGGCGTGATCCACGGCTGCCACTTCTTCGTGCCGAAGATGAAGGCGCAGAACCGCGGCTGGATCCTCAACGTTGCGTCGATCGCGGGGATCGTGTCGGCGCCGATGATGGGCCCGTACAACGTGACGAAGGCGGGCGTGATCGCGCTGAGCGAGACCCTCGCGACCGAGCTCGCGCCGCAGAACATCCGCGTCACCGCGCTCTGTCCGAGCTTCTTCCGGACGAACATCCACCAGGGCTCGCGCTCGACCGGTGATCTCGGCTCGCGCACCGAGAAGCTCGTCACCGAGGCGAGGTGGAGCGCCGAGGAGATCGCGGCGATCGCGATCCGCGGTCTCGAGTGCGGCGAGCTCTACGTGATGCCGCAGCCCGACGCGAAGGTGATGTGGCGCGCCAAGCGGGCGCTCGGCTCTCGCTTCTTCGGCGCGATCGGCGCGGCCGCGAAGGGCGGCTACCTCGAGCGCTTCTTCGGCGGCGACGCGAAGGCACACTGACGATCCATCGCCTCATCCGGGGCGATCGATCGATCTCCTGTCCCTCTACAGTGGCGTTCTTCGCAGCGGGCGCGCTGCGCGCGCGCTCGATGTCGCAATCGACGGTCCGGCGCGCGACGATCGGTGATACTCGGCCGCATGGCCTACGACCTCTCGATCGTGAACGGGCTGGTGATCGATGGAACCGGCGCGCCCGCGCGCCGCGCGGACGTCGGCGTGAAGGACGGAGCGATCGCGCGCGTCGGCACGCTCGACGAGCGGGCGACGCGCACGATCGACGCCGAAGGTGCGCTGGTCACGCCGGGCTTCGTCGACCTGCACACGCACTACGACGGCCAGGCGAGCTGGGACGCCGAGATGCTCCCGAGCTCGGCCCACGGCGTGACCACGGCCGTGATGGGCAACTGCGGCGTCGGGTTCGCGCCGGTGCGGCCCCGCGATCGCGAGCGGTTGATCGCCCTGATGGAGGGCGTCGAGGACATCCCGGGCAGCGCGCTGACCGAGGGGCTGCGCTGGGACTGGGAGACGTTCGACGAGTACCTCACGTCGCTCGCGCGACGCCCGCGCGCGATCGAGCTCGCTGCGCAGGTGCCCCACGACGCGCTGCGCGTCTACGTGATGGGCGACCGCGCGATCGCGAAGGAGCGCGCGACCGACGACGAGATCACCGCGATGCGCGCGCTGCTGCGGCAGGCGCTCGATGCCGGCGCGCTCGGGTTCAGCACGGGCCGCAGCGACAACCACCGCGCGAAGGACGGCAGCGAGACGCCCGCCGCGGAGGCCGACGCGCGCGAGCTCGCCGGCATCGCGCGCGCGTTCGAGGGGCTCGGCCGCGGCGTGCTGCAGGCGGTCAGCGACTTCGACATGGGGGTCTCGCCGGAGCGCTTCGATGCCGAGTTCGACGTGCTCGAGCGCATGGCGGAGGCGGCTTCGCGCCCGATCGCGATCTCGACGATGCAGCGCGACGCGGCGACCGATCAGTGGCGGAAGATCCTGGCGCGCATCGACGCCGCGAGCGCGCGTGGGCTCTCGATGCACGCGCTGGTCGCGCCGCGCGGCATCGGCGTGATCCTCGGGCTCGAGGCGACCTTCCATCCGTTCATGGGGTTCCCGACGTACAAGAAGCTCGCGTCGCTCCCGCTGGCCGAGCGCGTGGCGATGCTGTCGCGCCCCGAGATCAAGGCGCAGCTGCTGTCGGAGAAGAGCGAGCCGGTCGCGGGCGACGGCTCGCCGATCCCGCCGCTCGCCGATCACCTGCTCGCCGCGATCGACTTCGTCGCGATGCGCCTGTTCCGGATGGGCGAGCGGCCGAGCTACGAGCCGCGCCGCGAGGACTCGCTGTTCGCGGAGTCGATGCGCCGGGGCGTCACGCCGCTCGAGGTGGTCTACGACGCGCTGCTCGGGAACGAGGGGCGCGAGCTGCTCTACTTCCCGCTCTACAACTACGGCGGCTACTCGCTCGACGACGTCGGCGAGATGCTGCATCACCCGCGCGCGATGGTGTCGCTCGGCGATGGCGGCGCGCACGTCGGCACGATCTGCGACGCGAGCATGTTCACGTTCTTCCTGATGCACTGGGCGCGCGATCGCGAGCAGGGCCGCTTCTCGATCGAGCGCGCGGTGCACAAGCTGACCGGCGAGCCTGCGCGCTGGGCGGGCTTCGCGGATCGCGGCGTGCTCGCGGAGGGGCTGCGCGCGGATCTGAACGTGATCGATCTGGATCGCCTCGCGCTCGCCGCGCCGCGCCTGGTGCGCGATCTCCCGGCGGGCGGAAAGCGCTTCCTCCAGGACGCGAGCGGCTATCGCGCGACGATCGTGCGCGGCGAGCCGATCGCGATCGACGGCTCGGCGACCGGCGCAACGCCCGGCTGCATCGTGCGCGCCGGCCGCGCTTGACAGGAGTGCTCGCCCCGTAGGGCGCGTACGGGAGCGC
>JALYRN010000182.1:0-1519 GCA_030855295.1 Myxococcota bacterium
TCGGTCGAGCGCGCGCTCGACGAGGCCGCGTTCGCGCGCGGCGGCACGCTGGTGCTCGACGAGATCAGCGAGCTCTCGGCCGACGCGCAGGCGCGCTGGCTCCCGGTGCTCCGCGCGCTCGACGGCGAGGCCCGCGTGATCGTCACGACGCATCGTGATCTGCGTGCGCTCGCGGAGCGCGGTGCGTTCTCGGCCGAGCTCGCGCAGCACCTCTACGCGCACGAGCCGATCGCGATCCCGCCGCTGCGTCATCGCCCCGACGACATCGTCCCGCTCGCGACGCGCTTCGCCGAGGAGGCCGGCGCGCGCGTCCCGGTGCGCTTCTCGGCGGGCGCGCTCGCGCGCCTGCGCAGCTACCCGTGGCCCGGCAACGTGCTCGAGCTGCGCAACGCCGCCGAGCGCGCGGTGCGCCTCGCGGGCGGCGGCGAGATCCTCGCCGAGCACCTCCCCGGCGAGAACCTGGCGACGGTCGCCGCCGACGGCCGCCTCCGCGAGCACGTCGACTCGGTCGAGCGCGACACGATCGTCAAGGCGCTCGCCGAGTCGAACCACAACCAGACCCACGCCGCCAAGCGCCTCGGCCTCTCGCGCCGCGCGCTGATCTACAAGATGGAGAAGTACGGCCTGAAGCCCCCGCCCGGCACGAACCGCCGAGGCCGGTGAGCCGCCCGTGGCGACCCGCCAGCCGGGAACTACGTATGCCCCAGGCCGTCGCGCTACACCGCGCGTTGAATGCCGGAAGGCCGCGGATCGTCGTGATGCGAACCGTCAGGGTTCGTGCGACCCTCCGGGCCGTGGAGGTCTCTAGATTATGAACCGTATCGCTCTCGCCACCGTGTGCATGGCCGTGATGTTCCTGGGCGCCGGCTGCAAAGTCACCGTCGTCGACTCGGGCGTCTCGACATACGACGCCTGCTCGTTCAGCTCCGACTGCAACAGCGCCTTCGACACCTGCGTCGCCGTGACCAACGAAGGGCTCACCGACAGCCAGTGCACGCGTGACTGCATCAACGACCTCGACTGCCCCGGCAGCGGTCACTGCGTGTCCTTCGATGGCGCCAGCTCGTTCTGTTACCAGACCTGCCTCACGAGCAGCATCTGCGAGATCGGCTGGGGCTGCACCGACCTGAGCGACGGCAGCGCGGTCTGCCTCCCGGGCAGCGGCACGCCGATCGTCACCGGCATCCCGCCGTACAACGAGTGCACGCCCGGCGTCTCGCCGGACGAGTGCTCGACGCTGAGCGAAGGCTGCTTCGGCATCACCGTCGACGGCGTCACCGCCGGCGTCTGCACCAGCGGCTGCTCGAGCGCGTCCACCTGCCCGAGCACCCCCTCGGGCCTCGCCGGTCAGTGCATCGCGTTCTCCGGCAGCCCCTCGATCTGCTTCGAGGGCTGCATCGACTCGGGCGACTGCCTCACCGGCTTCGCCTGCAAGAGCTCCCTCGCCGACGGCACCACCTTCCCGCCGATCTGCCTCCCCATCTGACCTGACCGAGAGCAAGACCTCTCCAAGAGGCGT
>JALYRN010000182.1:1529-9639 GCA_030855295.1 Myxococcota bacterium
CGCGGCGCCTCTCGTCTTTGTGCTCGACGATTCACACCCTGATGCCTCGCAATCGCGCTCCAGGACATCGCGGGCCTGACCAGTGAGGGTACGACGACGCGACCTGCGCCGAGACGGAACGCGATGTTGCGCATCTACACGACCTCGGTCGCGAACGGCGCGAGCGTGACCACGTCTGCGTCGCGCGCGGTCGCGATTGGACCGGCGCGCCGTTCCGGCCACACGTTCGTGAGCGGAGGGTTCCCGTGACGAAACACATCCGCGTGTATGCCCTGGCGTCGCAGCGAGGCACTGAGTTCGTGAATGCTGGGTCCGACGCTGCTGATCTTGCGCTCGTCTCCGATACGAAGAGTCGTATCGAAGGTTGGTCGCCCGTCCCGATGAAGCTCGAGCGGGCACGCTCGCGTTCTGACTTCCTCGGCATCGGAACGATCATCGTGCGAAATAGGGTCGCGGAGCGGTGGCGCGATGTCATCGGTGCGTACGCCGAGTTCCTACCTCTCGACCTGAACGGTGAACGGATCTGGTTCATCAACGTCACACACACCGTGGATGCGCTGGATCCTGAGCGGACGTCTCCGCTGCATTACCACCCCGACCGTCCTGGGGAGGTCATGTTCATGGGCCCGCCGGCGTTCCGGCCAGAACAGCTGGATGGAGCACCGATCTTCAAGCTCACGAACGACCCGAACGGATCTGAGTATCTTTCGGAGGAGTTCGTCCGAGTGAACGAAAGTTGGGACTTCGATGGCTTCGAGGCGCGGGTCATCTGGGACAGCGTCGAGGGGCCCGTTCTTCGCGGACCGCGCGCCCCGCAGCCCGCTGCGGTCGAAGGCCGGCGGGCTGCCCGCAAGGGAGAAGAGGAAGCTCGACCCCGTGGACCGCTCCGGCTGAAGGCGCCCCCGGCGACGGTGCTCGGCGACACGAGGGACTTCGCAATCGCGGGTCGAGGGCGGTTGCGGCTGAGCGGGGCCGAACGTCCCCAGGACGTCCTGCGCGCAGCGGTGACATATCTGCGTCGCGAGACCGAGAACGGCGCGAATCCGCTCGCCGATCTCTACGTGCTGCCGGAGATCGGCAGCGCGATCGGCGACGCGATCGGCCAGGCGCTGGGATGGAGCTGGATGGAGCTCGTCGTCGGCAAGGCTCGCAACGGGAAACGCGTCGTCGCCTCGCCCGACGGAAGCTACGCAGTCGATCCCTATGCGCTCGTGCAGCGCACGGCTGTGGAGACCGGTGAGGCTTCCGCGATGATGCTGCTGTTCAATCTGCTCGTCGCGGGCGAGCTCCCTCCGAAGATCGACGGCGAGGTCCAGCTGCTCGGTTGATCGGTCGTGTCCATGGGCCGGGCGTGGCTCATCATCGGCGTGGTGAGGGACTTCGCTCGCGGTGGGGGCCGATGACGGCGGGGCGCGCGCGGCTGGCGGCGATCGTGCGCGGGGTGAACCTCTTCCTGGTGGGGCTGCTCGCGGGGGCGATGTTCCTCGAGTACTTCATCGTCGCGGTGCTGCTCGCCGAGCTGCCGGCCGCGCAGTGGGTCGGGCTGCACGCGCGGTTCGCGCTGATCCATCCGTTCACGATCATCCCGCTCGCCGTGCTCGCGACGGTGAGCCTGGTCGTCGTGTTCGTGGTGGAGCGCGGCGCGGACTGGGTGACGCGCGGGGCCGCGGTGTTCTTCGTCGCGATCGTGGTGCTGACGGCCGGCGTGATGATGCCGGTCAACGACGCGATCGTCGGCTGGACGATCGACGGCATCCCCGACGACTGGTCGAGCGCGCGCGATCGTTGGAACGTCTACCAAGCGATCCGCGCGTCGCTCTCGATCGTCGGCTTCGCGCTGCTCGTCACCGCCGCGCTGTCACGACGCGACGAGCGCATCAGCACGTAGCGCGGCCGACGAACGGATCAGCGCGCGCGGGGGGCGGGCTTCCACCAGGCGGCGAGATCGATCTCGAACGCGAACGGCGCGAGCGTGACGACGTCTGCGTCGCGCGCGGTCGCGATCTGGACCGGCGCGCCGCTGCGGGACTCGTACACCTCGATCAGTCGCAGCTCGGGATCGACGAGCCACACGTGCTCGACGCCGCTCGACGCGTAGAGCGGGAGCTTCACGCGCCGATCGTCTCGCTGCGTCGATCGCGAGAGGATCTCGCACGCGAAGTGGGGCAGCACGAGGATCGGGTTCTCGTCGACGAAGGCCGGCGGCACTTCGTCGGGAGCGCGCCAGCCTGCGACATCGGGCACCAGGAGGCGCTCGAGCGGGAAGCGAATCGCCGGCTCGTTCTCGAGCCACCACCCTCGCCCGCCGTCGCCCTCGTCGGCGCTGCCGAGCGCGCGCACGATCCGGCGCTGCGTGAATCGATGCTTGCCGCCGGGACGGCTCATCGTCGAGATGACACCGGGCTCGAGGATCTCGGCGGTGAGCGTCTCGGGCAGCGCTTCGATCGCAGCGCGCAGCTCCTCGAACGTCGGCACTCGCTCGGCGGGATCGCCCATGCACCCAGAGTCTAACGGGTCGGTGCGCTCGATGCCCGACGTGAGCCCGTCAACGCATCACGACCTAGAGGCTGCCGGTGTCGCGCGGCCCATCGCCGAGCGCACGTGTCAGCGATCGCAGCCGAGCGCGAAGCCCCAGCGCCGCGCAGATCTTCTTCGTCATGACGGTGGACGTTGCGCGCGGGCTCAGCGCATCACGACGTAGAGGCTGCCGGGGCCGCGGCGGACCAGGAGGACGGCGTTGCCGCCGGCTCTCGCGTACTCGTGGGCGAGCTGGGAGACGCCGCTGACCGGGGTGCGGTTGACCTCGACGATGACGTCGCCGGTCAAGAGGCCGGTCGCCTCGCCCGGGGATCCAGGGCGCGCGCCGATGACGACGGCGCCGCGCGGGACGTCGGCGGGGATGCGCAGCGCGGCGCGCACGCGGGCGTCGAGATCGACGACCTCGAGGCCGCCGACCTCGGAACCGCTCAGGCTGCGCGGGGCGACGGTTTCGGGCGGGAGATCGCCGAGCCCCGGCGCACCGGGCGCGATGCCGGGAGGCAGGCCGAACGGGAGTGCGGGGGCGCGCGGGTTGGCCTGCGGCGGCGGGACCGGCATCGGGATCTGCTGCTCGAGGCCGATCTGCGGGCGCTCGCCGAGCGTGACGCTCACGGTGCGCCGCTCTCCGGCGCGCACGATCACCAGCTCGATCTCACCCTCCGCGCCGCGCGTCGCGACGAGGTTGCGCAGCTGCGCGGTCGAGCCGAGGCGCTCGTGATCGAGCTCCGCGATCAGGTCGCCGCGCTGCACGCCCGCGGTCTCCGCGGGGCTGCCGGGCTCGATGCCGGTGACGAGCACGCCGCGCGAGGTCGAGAGCTGCATCGCCGCCGCGAGCTCGGGGGTCACGTCCTGGATCGTCACCCCGAGCCAGCCGCGCACGACCTTGCCGTGGCGCAGCAGGCTCTCGACGATCGGACGCAGCATGTTCGACGGGATCGCGAAGCCGATGCCGTGGCTGCCGCCGGTGCGGCTGAGGATCGCGGTGTTGATGCCGACGAGCTCGCCGCTCATCGAGATCAGCGCGCCGCCCGAGTTGCCAGGGTTGATCGCGGCGTCGGTCTGCACGAAGTCCTCGTACTCGGCGATGCCCATGTCGGCGCGACCGATCGCCGAGACGATCCCCATCGTCACGGTCTGCCCGACCCCGAACGGGTTGCCGATCGCCAGGACGACATCGCCCTGCCGCAGCCGGCTCGAGTCGCCGTACGGAATCGGCGTCAGCGGGCGATCGACCCCCTGCAGGCGCAGCAGCGCCATGTCGGTCTGCGGATCGACCCCGACGATCACGGCAGGGTGCTCGCGCCCGTCGGACAGGGTCACGAGGATGCTCCCGCCGCTCGCGATCACGTGGTGGTTGGTCACCACCAGGCCGTCCGCGCTGACGATCACCCCCGAGCCCAGCGAGTCGCTCGAGTGACCGCGCTGCGGCGCCCCCATCGCGCCGATCGGCGCGCCGCGCACGCCGTGGCCGGTCGCGATGTTCACGACCGCGGGCAGGACGCGCTCGACCACGTCCGACATGGTCGCGGTTCCGCCGCCAGCGCTCAGATCCGCGCTGGGCATCGGCGGCCCTCGCCGATCAGGGGCCGTCGGGACCCCCGGCAGGGCTGGGATGGCCTCCTGGGCGTCGCGCTCGGCCCGGAGCGCCTCCAGGGCCTCCCGCTGCTCCTGGTAGAGAAATAAGGTCGCCGTGGCGAGCCCGAGCGCGAGCACCGCGATCACCCCGGACAGCGCGACGACGACCTGAGAGCTCCTGGGCATCGACTCTGCTGCTCCTCCAAGAAAGGGCCGGAATCATGCGCTTCCGGCGGCCTCCGGCAAGACGCGGGAGCCCCGCTCTCTCTTCCGCTCCCCATCTGGGGACGGGGTGGACCGCCGGCTACCCCCGTGGCAACGTGCGCCCCCCGCCGGGTTGACGAAGGGCCGTCCTCGTCCCCATCACTGCGTTCCTCCAAGGAAAACCAACGCCTTGACCAAGTCCCTCGTCATCGTCGAGTCGCCCGCGAAGGCCCGCACCATCGCCGGCTTTCTCGGAGACGGCTACGTCGTCGAGAGCTCGATCGGGCACATCCGCGACCTGCCCAAGCGCGCGGACGACGTCCCCGCGAACATGAAGAAGCTCCCCTGGGCCAAGCTCGGGGTGGACGTCGACAACGACTTCACGCCTCTCTACGTGGTCGACGCCGACAAGAGGTCGCACATCGCGCGCCTCAAGCAGCTCCTCAAGGAATCCGACGAGCTCTATCTCGCGACCGACGAAGATCGCGAGGGAGAGTCGATCGCGTGGCACCTCCACGAGGTGCTGCAGCCGAAGGTGCCCGTGCACCGGATGGTCTTCCACGAGATCACGAAGAAGGCGATCCAGGCCGCGCTCGAGAAGCCGCGCGAGATCGACCGCCGCCTGGTCGAGGCCCAGGAGGCGCGCCGCATCCTCGATCGCCTCTTCGGGTACGAGGTCTCGCCCGTCCTCTGGAAGAAGATCCTGCCGAAGCTCTCGGCGGGCCGCGTGCAGAGCGTGGCCACGCGCATCCTGGTCGAGCGCGAGCGCGAGCGGATGCGCTTCGTGCCGGCGCGCTACTGGGATCTGAAGGCGCAGCTCGAGAAGAGCGACGGCGCCGGCCTCGATGCCGCGCTGGTCGCGGTCGACGGAACGCGCCTCGCCACCGGCAAGGACTTCGGCGAGGACGGCAAGCTCGCGCGCACGGACGTGCTCGTGCTCGGCGAGGCCGACGCGACGAAGCTCGCCGACGCCCTGCGCGGCCAGCCGGTGACGGTCCGCTCGATCGAGCGCAAGCCGTACAAGCGCTCGCCGATGGCGCCGTTCATGACGTCGACGCTGCAGCAGGAGGCGGGGCGCAAGCTCCGCTTCAGCTCGTCGCGCGCGATGAAGGCCGCGCAGCGCCTCTACGAGAACGGCTACATCACGTACATGCGTACCGACAGCACGACGCTGTCGGAGACCGCGCTGACGACCGCGCGCCGTGTGATCGAGGAGATGTACGGGCGCGACTACGTCCCGGCCGCGCCCCGCACGTACGTGAACAAGGTGAAGAACGCGCAGGAGGCCCACGAGGCGATCCGTCCTGCGGGCGACACCTGGAAGACGCCCGACGAGGTCGCGCGCGAGGTCGGGCCCGACGAGGCGAAGGTCTACGAGCTCGTCTGGAAGCGCACCGTCGCCTCGCAGATGCAGGACGTGCGCGGCGAGAGCATCAACGTGCGCTTCGCCGGCAAGAGCACCGACGGGCGCGCGGTCGAGCTCAGCGTCTCGGGCAACACGATCGTGTTCGCAGGGTTCTATCGCGCGTACGTCGAGGGCTCGGACGATCCCGACGCCGAGCTCGAGAGCCGCGAGAAGCACCTGCCTCCGATGACCGAGGGCGAGACGCTGAAGACGCTCGATCTGAGCGCCGACGGACACGAGACGCAGCCCTCGGCGCGCTACACCGAGGCCTCGCTGGTGCGCCGGCTCGAGGAGCTCGGCGTCGGCCGCCCGAGCACGTACGCGTCGACGATCACGACGATCCAGGACCGCGGCTACGTGTTCAAGAAGGGCACCGCGCTCGTGCCCTCGTGGACCGCGTTCGCGGTGGTGTCGCTGCTCGAGAAGCACTTCCCGGAGCTGGTCGACTACGCGTTCACCGCGCGCATGGAGGACGATCTCGACGGGATCGCGAACGGCGAGCAGGCCGCCAAGCCGTGGCTGAAGCGCTTCTACTTCGGCGCGGATCCCGTGCCCGGTGCGCCGGCGAACGACGCGCCGGGCGGCAACGGCCACGGCAAGGACGCCGGCCTCAAGTCGATGGTCTCGCTGAACCTCGGCGAGATCGACGCGCGCGCGGTCAACTCGATCCCGATCGGCAAGGACCCGAACGACGTCGACATCGTCGCGCGCGTGGGGCGCTACGGGCCCTACCTGCAGCGCGGCGAGGACACCGTCTCGATCCCCGAGGATCTCGCGCCCGACGAGCTCACGGTCGAGAAGGCGCTCGCGCTGCTCGAGGCGCCGAGCGGCGATCGCGTCGTCGGCACCGACCCCGAGAGCAGCCTCTCGGTCATGGTGCGCTCGGGCCGCTTCGGCACGTACGTGCAGCTCGGCGAGGCGAGCGCGGGCGGCGAGAAGCCGAAGACCGCGTCGCTCTTCAAGACGATGACCGCCGACAGCGTCACGCTCGAGGAGGCGCTGAAGCTGCTCTCGCTGCCGCGCACGGTCGGCAACGATCCCGCGGACGGCGTGGCGATCACCGCGCAGAACGGGCGCTACGGCCCGTACGTCCAGAAGGGCAGCGAGAGCCGCAGCCTCGAGGGCGAAGATCAGATCTTCACGATCACGGTCGAGCAGGCGCTGCACGTGCTCGCGCAGCCGAAGCAGCGCGGCCAGCGTCAGGCCGCGGCGGGACCGCTCCGCGAGCTCGGCAACGATCCGGTCAGCGGCAAGCCGATCGGGCTGCGCGAGGGCCGCTTCGGTCCGTACGTCAGCGACGGCGACACCGTCGCGTCGCTGCGCAAGGGCGACACCCTCGAGGGCATCACGCCCGAGCGCGCGCAGGAGCTCCTCGCGGAGCGGCGCGAGCGCGGCCCGAGCACCAAGAGCCGCCGCGGCCGCACTGCGAAGGCCTCGTCGAAGCCGAAGACCGAGGGCGCCGCCAAGAAGAAGAAGGCGCCGGCGAAGAAGGCTGCCGCCAAGAAGGCGAGCGCCGCCCCGACGAAGAAGAAGGCCGGCGCCAAGAAGACGAAGAAGCCGCCCGCGGCCGCAGCGGCGGGCGACGACGGCGGCGACGGCGAGCGCGCTTCGGAGGAGACGCCGCGTCGTCGTCCGAAGAGCACCGACGCGGCCGCCGAGACCTGAGCGTGGGCGCGGTCCTGATCGCCGGATGCGGCTACGTGGGCGCGGCGCTCGCGTCGCGGCTGGTGGCGAAGGGCGAGCGCGTCTTCGGCCTGCGTCGAGAGGCGGGCGCGCTCCCCGAGGGCGTGCACGCGATCGCGGCCGACCTGACCGATCGCGCGTCGCTGGTGCTGCCGCCCGACATCGATCGCCTGGTGTACGCGGTCGCGCCCGACGGCTCGAGCCCCGCGGAGTACCGCGCCGCGTACGTCGACGGCCTCGCGAACGTGCGCGACGCGCTCGCCGCGTGCGGCGCGAAGGTACGGCGCGCGGTCCTGACCACGAGCACTGCGGTGTACGCCCAGGACGACCGCAGCTGGGTCGACGAGGGCTCGGACGTCAGCGCCACCGGCACCGCCGCGCTCCTGCTCGAGGGCGAGCGCGTGGTGCAGGACGGCTTCGAGCAGGGCATCGCGCTGCGCCTCGCTGGCATCTACGGCCCCGGTCGTGATCGCATGGTGCGCAGCGTCGCCGACGGAACCGCGAGGCGCCCTCGCGAGCCGCGCTGGACCAACCGCATCCACCGTGACGACGCCGCGAGCGCGATCGAGCGCCTGCTCGAGCTCGACGCGCCCGAGCGCGTCTACATCGGCGTCGACGACGAGCCCACCGAGCTCGGCGCGCTCTACCTGTGGATCGCCGACGCCCTCGGCGTCCCTGCGCCCCCGCTCGAAGACGCCCCCACCC
>JALYRN010001010.1 GCA_030855295.1 Myxococcota bacterium
CGCTCGGGGGGTCGCGCCCGCCCACCTACGGAGCCACGCGACGACGGATGCGGACGACCCAGTGGCTCCCCGTTGACCCGCGAACCGCTCCAAGCGACCCTTTCGCCGGTTTGGATGTCCTAACCGCCGGACCGAAGTGAGCGGGGGTCGTCGACACAGGAACTCTCCGAGATGTGACGGCGATGACGGACGCCGTGGGGTCTCATCGAGAGCAGCCTGCGGTCGTTGCTTGCACGCTCCGCGAGAGCGACAAACAAAGCATCCCTCGAGCGCGTTCGCGTCACGGGGTTCGCTGCGACACGCAGCGGCCATCGACGCAGGCGGCATGCATGCGAGTCGGCACGCACGCGCCCGCCGCGGGATGGAGACAGACCCCGCCGTAGGTCCTGAGCACCAAGAGGTGTGGCTCCGCGCGATCCGCGCGCACCGCAGAGTCGAAGCACATCGCCGTGAGGCCAAGGCACTCGTCGTCGCGCGCACACGAGGCGTCCTGCTGCCTCATTTGCTCGAAGTGACGCGAGAGGTCGGCGCAATGAATCTGCGGCCAGAGGGCTTCGCGGAACGACGCGCGGCAGTCTTCGTCGGCGCACGCATCGGGACGAACCGCCGCGAGCAGCAGCTCGCGACCATTCGCTCTCACGCTCGCCGCGACGCCCTCGCCCGAGGTCGCGAGCGGGGGCCAACTGACCGTGAACCCGGCGATCTCGACGATCGGCGTGCACAACGAGGACGGCATCGGGCCGCTCCCGTAGAGGATCGCGTCCGGCGCGATGCAGAGCTCGTTCATCCCTGCGCCTGTGGTGCGCGTCGAGAAGACGCCGTGATAGACGGCGTGGAGCGCAGGCTCGAGCTCGGCCCAGTCGTCGAGGACGGCGGTGCGCGGCGCGACCTGCGCCCTCTCGGGCGTGGGCGTGGGGTCCGCCTCCTCGCGCGGCGCGTCGTCCGCGGCACGCTCGGAGGGAGTCGTCGCTCGCTGCTCGCCTGCGCTTTCCTCGTGCGGGGGTGGCGCGCCGCCGCAGCCGAGCGCGCTCGCGACGAGCACGCTCGCGAGTGCCGTGAGCGTCGAGCGAGGTCCGCGTCGCAAAGGAGAGAGGGCATCGAACATCATGGTGGCGAAGCCTAGGGCATCGAACATCATGGTGGCGAAGCCTACCGCAGCGGCACGCGGCGAGCCGCGCACCGAATCGACTCGGCGCCGTCGAACCATGTTGCCGGCATCAGTCCTCGCACGAGCCCATCACCGATTGCGCTGCCTGCCATTGGCCATCGTGGAATCGGCCCATGCACACAGTCTCTCGACCTGGAGTGCCGGCTCCGCTGGCGAGCGCGACCCATGCGCCGCTCTCGTCGATCACACCGCTCCTGTAAGTCAGTCCGAGCCGGTCGGCGCGCGAGGTAGGGAACGCGCTCGAGACGGTCCATCCGCTCGGCTCGAGCGTCGCGACGTGCGCGCGCGGCTGCCACGAGTTCGGGTTCGGGGGCTCGAGGCCCGTGCCCGAAATGCTGGTCGTGAACACGAAGCGCAAGGGTTCGGCCGCCAGTGCGAGCACCGCGCCTCCCTCGCGTCCATCCGTCGCTTGCACCAGCGCGGGTGCAGCGTCGCTCCATCGGGACGACGCGAAGCGCTTGAACACGAACCGCGCGCGCGATGTGCCCGATCCTTCCGGGTACGCGATCACGACTCCGCCCGGCTCGAGGGCCATCGCCAGCCCTGCGCCGCTCACATGCTCGCCTCCCGTGAAGATCTCGAGGGGGGACGCATGCGTCGTGGTCCGGCCGTCTCGGATCATCAAGTCCAAGCGGCATCGCACGCGGGCACGAGTGAACGCGTGCGGGCCGACGCTCGGGCATCGAATGACCGCCACCGCGGCGCGCTCTTCGTTCATCGCGACCAGAGGATCGGAGACGAGCCAGTCGTCTCGACCTCGAACGCGCGGAAGCGTCATTCGAGCCGCGGGGAAGCTCGCCTCACGCCACACTACGCTCACTTCGATTCGGTCCTCGTCTGATGCCGTGGACTCCTCGACGTCCAAGCCGACGATCGCGAGCCGCGTCCCGGCAGACACCACGCGATCGAGATCACCGAGCACGATGTCGCCGCGTGGAGCGACGTCGCGCCCCCTCAGCTCGAACAGCGTGTGAAGACTGCCGCCCTGCGGGCGCACCGAGGCCACGACTTCGACCCGTTCGCTGCCTGGGGAGAACATCTCAACACGGTGGACTCCCGCAGGCAGCGGGAGCTGGCCGACGTCGCTCAGCGGCAGCATGCTCGAGCTCGCCGCGAACACTCGCACCTCGGCGCGCGCTTCCCCGTAGGTTTCGGCGCGATGCACGAGGAGCCGGGGGCCTTCCGAGGTGCTGACGACGAGCAAGCCGCGAATGTCCGCGTGCGCGGGATCGATCATCGGCGAAGGCGCAGCGATCGCGGGCGGCACACTCGGCGCGGGCTCTGCACCTGAGCCTTCCGCCGAGGTCGACGGGTCATCCTCCACCGCGGGGGGCGCGCTGGCGGTGTGGCTCACAGAGCCTCCGCACGCGCCCGCTCCGAGCACGGAGAGCGCAAGACACCACTGAGCTGCGACCAAGCGCCGGTTGATTCCAAAGACCAACTGCGCGCGAACCCGTCCCATTGCCGCAGGGTACACGGCCCTCCCGAATGTCTGCGGCGCCGAGCACGCGCAGCGACGTTTCCGCGAGCGGCGATCCGGCGGGCGGTCGCCCCTCATGGAACCACGACACGCCAGATGGGCGACATGTCGAAGTAGCGGCTGCGTGCATGCACCTCGAAGCGAATGCGCGCCGACGTAGGCGGCGTCGACGTGCACGCCGAGCGCGCGATCGACGGCCGCGACCGCGCGCAGATCGAGCGCCTCTGCCGCTACCTGGCGCGGCCCGCGCTCGCGCAAGAGCGACTCGAGCGACACGACGAGCAC
>JALYRN010001011.1 GCA_030855295.1 Myxococcota bacterium
CGCCGTGCGCGTCGACGCCGCCGCACGGATCGGTCGACGGCGCGACGCAGCGATAGCCGCCCGCCGCATCGCTCCATCCGCACCCCTCGCCGGGCGCGCACGTCTGCAGGCGGCGCGTCGTGCCCGCGCAGAAGAGCGCGGTGCTCGGGAACGGGCATCGCCCTTCGCTGCCGAGCGCGTCGCAGTCGGCGTCGATCGACGGCGTCTCGCCGACGTAGCCCTCGAGCCATCCGCGGAAGAGATCGACGCGCGTGTAGTGATCGCGACCGACGCACGAGGTGTCGCCCCCGTGGAGATCGCCGAGCACGCGCACCGAGCCATCGGCCGCGACCCCCATCAGCGGTCCACCGGAGTCGCCGAAGCAGAGGCCGCGCTCGCCCTCGCCGTCGACCGTCGCGTAGTCGCCGGAGATGGCGACCAGCGGCTGCGCGGTGAAGTGCCGCGTGCCGCTGGTGCCGAGGTGCGTGCGGCCGTACCCCGCGGCCTCGACGGTGCGATCGATCCAGGCCTCGTCGAGGCGCTCGGGGAAGAGGAGGATCGGCACCAGCTCGGGCACGCGCGCGGTCGCGTCTTCGGTCAGCTCGACGAGCGCTTGGTCGCCCTCCGGGTTGTTCACGAAGCGGCGGATGCCGAGCGTGACGTCGGGGCGCGTAGGATCATGGCCGACGCGGAACGTCGACGCGGTGGCGGAGCGGCCGATCGTGCAGTGGCTCGCGGTGAGGACCCAGCGGGGCGCGATCACGGTGCCGGTGCACGACGAGTCGGGGAGCGCGAGGCGGCCGATCGCGAGGCGCTGTCCGCGCGAGAGCGGCAGCAGCGTGGGCTCGCGCGTGCCGTAGTAGACGAGCGCGCGCGGATCGTCGCACGTGAGGTCGGCACCGGCGTCGGCGGCCGGAGGAGGCGCCGCAGCATCGTCGTCGAGCGAGAGCGAGCCGTCGTGCGCGAGTGGGATCGCGGCATCGGGCAGCGTGATGCGCGGCCGATCGTCGCGGCTCGGATCGCCGAGGCGTGCGGGGTCGCAAGCGCCGAGCACGAGCACGAGCGCGAGCGCGGCGAGCACGCGCAGGGACGCGGTGGGGATCGTCGTCGCTCGAGACGTCATGGGCGCGTCCCTGCGCACGGCGTGTGCCAGCGTGTTTTCGTGGGGATTGCGGGTGAAAGAAGGCGCTCGCGGTCGGAGCAGACCGGGTTCTTCCGTCGGATCGATCCGACAGCGGTATCGTCTTCGGTGATGAGCTCGACCCACACGTGGATGCTCGAGGAAGCCGACGCCGAGGTCGGGCGCATCCGCGTCGTCGCGGGTCCCGATGCCGGCGCGGAGCACGCGTTCGCGGAGCCGACGGCGGTGCTCGGCAGCGGACCGGCGGCGGATCTCGTGCTGCGCGATCCGACGATCTCACGGCTGCACTGCGAGCTGTCGCGCGAGCGCGGCCTGGTGCGGCTGCGCGATCTCGGGAGCAAGAACGGCTGCCGCATCGCGGGCACGCTGGTGATCGAGGCGCTGCTCGCGCCGGGCACGCGGGTGCAGGTCGGCGCGAGCACGATCGAGGTCGCGGTCGCGCGCGAGCGTCGGAAGCGCGTGCGGTGGCTGGGCGGCGATCGGTTCGGCGGGCTGCATGGCGCGAGCGCGCCGATGCACGAGCTCTTCGGGCTGGCGGCGCACATCGCGTCGCTCGACTCGTCGGTGTTGATCCGCGGTGAGTCGGGGACGGGGAAGGAGCTCTTGGCGCGCGCGATCCACGAAGCGAGCGCGCGCCGCGAGGGGCCGCTGGTGGTGCTCGACTGCGCGGCGCTGACGGGGAGCGTCGCGGACGTCGAGCTGTTCGGGTACGTGAAGGGCGCGTTCACGGGCGCGGAGGGCGAGCGCGGGGGAGTGTTCGAGCGCGCGGCGGGCGGGACGCTGCTGATCGACGAGCTCGCGGAGCTGCCGCTCGACGTGCAGAGCAAGCTGCTGCGCGCGCTCGATCGCGGAGAGGTGCGGCGCGTGGGTGACGCGCACTACCGGCCGGTCGACGTGCGCGTGATCGCGGTGACGGCGGCGGCGCTCGAGCGGCGGGTGAACGAGGGGAGCTTCCGCGAGGACCTGCTGCACCGGCTCGGGGTGATCGAGCTGCGGGTGCCGGCGCTGCGGGAGCGCGGGCGCGATGCGCTGGTGCTCGCGCGCGAGATGGCGGAGCAGGTGGCGGGCGGTGACGGCGGGGTGATCGAGCGGGTCGAGCGCGAGGTGGGGGCGCGGGGCGGGTATCAGTGGCCGGGGAACGTGCGGGAGCTGCGGAGCTACGTGCGGCGGGTGATCGCGCTGGGGTCGGGGGACGCGGGGGAGCCGGGGCTCGGGCGGGACCTGCCGGTGGTGCGGCTCGATCTCGACTTCCACGACGCGAAGAAGCGATGGGTCGAGACGTTCGAGCGGCAGTACCTGAGCGCGCTGCTGGACGAGTGCGCGGGGAACGTGTCGGAGGCGGCGCGGCGGTCGGGGCTGCACCGCGCGCACCTGCACGAGATGCTCGAGCGGCTGCGGCTGCGGTGATGCTGCGGTGATGCTGCGAAGTGATGCGGAAGTGATGCGAAGTTATGGGGGGTTGGCCGGAGCGGCCGAAAACAGGAGTGATTGCGGGTGGTTGGCGGGGTGGTGCGTGTCCCTCTAGCGGACGGGGATGATGAGGGGGGTGGTTTCGTCGGGGGTGATGGTGATGGGGATGCGGCGCTCGGGGTCGCGGCCGAAGGGGCGGATGCGCAGGACGTGACGGCCGGCGCGGAGGCGGACGCGGGTGGGGGTCTCGCCGAGACGGCGGCCGTCCTCCCAGACCTCCGCCCAGCCGCCGACCGCCGCGACGGTGACCCAGCCGTACGTGGGCTGGATGCTCTCCGCGATTCGCGGCTCGGCAGGACGCGCGCGGCGAGGGCGAGGCGCGTCGCGCGCAGGAGATGCC
>JALYRN010001012.1 GCA_030855295.1 Myxococcota bacterium
GATCTCCGCCGGTGCGGGCCACGGCGCGGGCCCTCGCACCGCCGGGACCGCAGTGCCGCCCTCGGAGGTCGGCGCGCCGGGCTCGTCGACGTCGGGCGCAGGAGGCTCGTCGTCGGCGACGATCGCCTCCGGTGCCGACCCCCGGCTCGGCAGCTCGCGCGCGAGACCGAGGCCGACCTTGAAGAGCACGGGGCCGGCGAGCTCGTTGATCGCGATCATCGCGAGCAGCAGCGACGCGAGCGCCTGGCCGGGCGCGCCGAAGCGCTCGGCCACGATCGTCGAGAGGGACAGCGACACGCCCGCCTGCGACATGTAGCCGAGCCACCCGTGCCGCCGGACCGTGTCGGGCGCCTGCCCGAGCACGGCGCCGATGCGCGATCCGAGCGCGAGCGCGAGCCCGCGCGTGGCCGTCAGCGCGAGCGCGAAGGGCAGCACGGCCACCACGATCCGCAGATCCAGGTGCGCCCCCGCCAGCGTGAAGAAGACGACGTACACGGGCAGCGAGAGCGTCTCGACCGCGGTCACGAGCGCGCCGCCGCGATCGCTGAAGTTCGAGACCGCGAAGCCGGCCGCGATGAAGAGGAGCACCGGATCGAGGTGCAGCGCGTCCGCCGCGAAGCGCGCCGCGAACACGATGCCGACGACGAACACGAGCAGCTCGCGGTTCACGAAGCGCAGGTAGAGCGCCATCAGCCCGCCGACGAAGAGCCCGAACGCGAGCGAGCCGCCCACGTGCACCAGCAGGAACGCGCCGAGGTCGACGCTCTCCCCGACGCCGAGCGCCTGCACGGCGATCGTGCTCGCGAGCGAGAAGAAGAAGACGACGACGACGTCCTTGAGCACCACGCTCGCGAGCACGAGGCTCGTGAGCGGGCCCTTCGCGCGCGTCTCGGTGACGACCGCGATCGTCGCCGACGGCGAGGTGGCCAGCGCGATCGCCGCGACCACCGCGCCGAGCGACGCCACGCTCGTCATCGACAGCTCGCCGAGCCCGGGCAGGCGGATCGCAGGCACGGCGCCGCCGATCAGGACCACGAGCCCGGTGACCGACAGCATCACGAGCACCGACTGACCGGCGATCACCGCGACGATCGCGCGGAAGCCGCGCCGCAGCGCCGCGATCTTCAGCTCGCCGCCGGCCGTCAGCGCGATCAGCGCGACCGCGAGCGTCACCAGCGGCGACAGCTGCTCCTGGACGTTCGTGCTGAGCACGCCTGCGTCGAAGGGAGGCACCCGCGCCCACGAGGGCAGCAGCGAAGCGACCGACGGCCCGAGCACGATGCCCGCGAGCAGGTAGCCGGTGATGTGCGGCAGCCGGACGCGCTCGACGAGCTGGCCGAACGCGTAGCTCGCGAGCACGACGAAGCCGAGCGCGAGCATCGCGCTCGGGTCGAAGCCCTCGCGCACGCCGAAGTGGTGCACGACGAGCAGGCCCGCCACCAGGAAGAGCACGATGCTCGTCTTGGTGAGGCCGCCGCCGGGCCCGCTGCGTGCGCCGTTGCCCGACACGCTCGTCACCTCCTCCAGAAGTCGGGCACGAGGAGCGCGAACATCGTGAAGAACTCCAGACGTCCGAGCAGCATCGCCAGCGAGAAGAAGATCTTGGAGGCGTCGGAGTACGCCGCGAAGTTGTCGGGGCCTTCGTGGAACGGCGCCGGGCCCATGTTCGACAGGCACGTCAGCGTCGCGCCGAACGCCGCCGCGGGCCCGACGGGATCGAAGAGCGTCACGAGGAACACGCCGCCGCCGAGACAGAGCATGAACACGCCGAAGAAGACCGCGACGTCCATCAGGACGTCGGGCGGCACCGCGGCGCGCCCCATCCGCACCACCCGGATCACCGCGGGACGGAACGAGCGGTGGATCTCCGCCCAGCCGAGCTTCCAGAGCAGCACCACGCGCTCGACCTTGAGCCCACCCGCCGTCGATCCCGAGCAGCCCCCGATGAACATCACGATCACGATCAGCGCGACCATCGCGTGCGGGTACGTCATGTAGTCGTCGGTGCCGTAGCCGGTCGACGAGATGAAGGTCGCGACGGTGAAGAACGCGTACCGGAACGCCTCGAGCGGATCGCCGCCGTGCACGCCGAGGATGCCGACCGTCAGGATCGCCGTGGTGACGATCACGATCGCGACGAAGGCCTTGAGCTCGGTGCTGAGGAGGAAGACGCGGATCGACCGCATGCGCAGCATCGCGTGGTAGAGCGCGTAGTTGACGCTGCCGATCAGCATGAAGATCGCGAGCACGTACTCGATCGCCGCGCTGTCGAATGCCGCGATCGATGCGTCGCGCGTCGAGAAGCCGCCGGTCGAGAGCGCCGTCAGCGCGTGGCAGACCGACTCGAAGGGGCTCATCCCGAGCGCGATCAGGATCCCGGCGAGCAGCACCGTGAACCCCGCGTAGAGCTTCCACAGCGTGAACGACGTCTCCGCGATGCGCGGCGCGAGGCCCTCGGCCGTCGTGCCGGGCACCTCGCCCTTGAACATGTGCTTCGCGCCCGCGCCGACGGTCGGGAACACGGCGACGAAGAGGACGACGATGCCCATCCCGCCGAGCCACTGCAGCAGCGAGCGCCAGAGCAGCAGCGGATGCGACAGGCGCACCTCGATGTCGGTGATCACCGTGGCGCCGGTCGTCGTCAGCCCGCTGATCGCCTCGAAGAACGCGTCGGTCGGCGTCATCCCCGCGCCGAGCACGAAGGGCAGCCCGCCGAACACGCCCGAGAACACCCAGATCAGCACGACCGCCAGCGTCGCCTCGCGGCGCGTCATCGTTCCCGACGCCGCATGGTGGCGGCGACCGTACCGATGGAGCGCGCCGCCCGACGCCAGCGCGGCGACGCCCGAGATCGCGACGGCGGCGATCCCGACCAGGTCGCGCGCGCCCGCGGGACGGATCCAGTACTCGGCCGCGCCCCCCGCC
>JALYRN010001013.1 GCA_030855295.1 Myxococcota bacterium
GAGCGCGCACGCGAGCGCGCAGGCGCAGGTCCACCGACTCTTCGTGCTGGTCATTCCAGCGTGAGTGGGCGGACCCGCGCGCCTCTATGATCACGCCTCGCGCATCGTCAGGCCGCTGATGTAGTCGCGCTTGCCGAGGTCGACGCCGTTGTGACGGAGGATCGCGTACGCGGTCATCGCGTGGAAGTAGAAGTTCGGGAGCGCGTACTCGCGCGCGAAGTCGGGCGCCGCCATCGCCATCCCGGGCGCGAAGAAGAGCGGGATGACGCGCGACTCCGCGCCCTCGAAGTCCTCGGCGCGGTAGGTCGCCAGGTACTCGCGTGCGCCGCGGATGCGCGCCTTCAGCTCCTCGATCGTCTGCTCGGTGTCGGCGTTCTTCGGCGGCTCCTTGCCGGCGACGCGCGCCGCGGCGAACTTCGTCTGATCGCAGGCGGCCTGGATCTGCTTCACGAGCGGGAACTGATCGGGCGCGAGGCGCGCCTGGACCAGCACGGCGGGATCGAACTTCTTCGCCTCCGCCTGCACGACGGCCTTGTCGAGCCAGGCGTCGAGGTTGGCGAGCATCTTGGCCATCGGCGGGACGATCTCGGCATAGAGAGACATGATGACCTCAGTTCTTCTTCGCGAAGTCGTGCATGAACGCGACGAGCTTCTCGACCTCGGGCAGGCGCACCGCGTTGTAGATCGACGCGCGCACGCCGCCGACCGAGCGGTGGCCCTTGAGGCCGACCAGGCTCGCGGCCTTCGCCTCGGAGAGGAACTTCTTCTCGAGCTCTTCGGTCGGCAGGCGCCACACGACGTTCATGATCGAGCGCGACGCCTTCTCGACGGGCGCGCGCCAGAAGTCGGCGTTCGCGTCGATCGTGCCGTAGAGCAGCTCGGCCTTCGCGCGGTTCTCCTTCTCGAGCGCGGGCACGCCGCCCCGCTCCTCGAGCACCGCGAGGGTGTTGCGCATCAGGTAGATCGCGAACGTCGGCGGCGTGTTGAAGAGCGAGTCGCTCGAGGCGAACGACGAGTAGCGGAAGATCTGCGGGATGTCGGTGCGCCCGCTCGCGACCAGGTCCTTGCGCACGATCACGACCGTCACGCCCGAGGGGCCGACGTTCTTCTGCGCGCCCGCGTAGATCAGCGCGAACTTCGAGACGTCGACGGGGCGCGAGAGCAGATCGCTCGTCATGTCGGCGACCAGCGGGACGTCGCCGACGTCGGGGTAGCTCGCCCACTGCGTGCCGAAGAGCGTGTTGTTCGACGTGAGGTGGACGTACGCGGCGCTCGGGTCGAGCGTGAGCTCGGACTGCGTCGGCACGCGCGCGAACTTCTTGTCCTTCTCGGTGTTCGCCGCGATCTTCGTCGCGCCGATCAGCGCGGCCTCTTCGCGTGCCTGCTTGGCCCAGCTGCCGGTGACGATGTAGTCGGCGCTCTTGCCGGGATGCAGCAGGTTCATCGGCACCACCGCGAACTGCCCGCGCGCGCCGCCCTGCATCAGCAGGATGTCGTGGGTGTCGGGGACGCCCATCATGCGCCGCAGCAGGTCGAGCGCCTCGCGATGCACCTTCTCGTACGGAGGCTCGCGGTGCGAGTGCTCGAGGATCGACATCCCCGTGCCCTCGAAGTCGATCATCTCGCGTTGCGCGCGCTCGAGCGCCGCGAGAGGAAGAGCCGCCGGACCAGCATTGAAATTGACGACGCGTGCCATGGTGCCGGGCAGCGTAGCCACGCCCGCCGCGTGTCGACAAGGACCAGGATCACGGAGCGACGGTGACCTCGAGATCGAACGGACCGCCGAGCACGCTGCGCAGCCCGAAGCGAAGCTCCCGGGGCGCGCCCAGCGGGATCTCGACCTCGATCGGCGAGCAGCCCGTTCCGTCTCCCACTCGGGCGATCGCGATCGCGCTCATCGCGTCGGACATGCAGCGCATCGCACAGCGCTCCACGCCGTCGAAGATCTCGAGCTCGAGATCGACCGGACACGCCTCACGCGGGACGACGCGCAGCGAGCGGCCCGGCAGGAGCCCGTACCAGCTCTCCTGATCCGGGCGCAGCGAGCCCGTCGCGCGCGTGGACGTTCCGGGATCGACGAAGCCGTGCGGCGAACAGAAGCAGTCGCTCCCGGGGATCGCGAGAACGCTCGCGCAGACGCCATCGCGGCACTCCGACCCGGGCTCGCAGACCCGGTACGGATCGCCCGGGTCGCACGTCTCGCCCACGAACATCGGGAACGCGTCGTAGACCTCGATCTCGTGGCGACCGGCGCCCTCGACGATCAGCACCGAGCCTTCGAGCCGCGCCCCGAGCTCGTCGACGGTTCGCCCGAGCCCGCCGCAGGTGTTCACGCCCTGAGAGCAGTCCCACGGACCGCGCGTGTAGAGGAACGGCAGCGGATCTCCGTCGAGCGAGCGCGCGACCGCGTGCAGGATCCCGCTCACTCCGGTGACGTGGAAGCTGCGGTCGGGCAGCCCCTCGCCGAGCCGGCAGAAGCTCCGATGCACCGACGGATCGGCGGGATCGATCGTGACGATGGTCGTGTGCGGCGCCCCGGGCCGCGAAGCGACGATCGTCCCCGGCGCGTCGCACTCGTGCCCGAGCCCATCGATGCAGATCTGCGCGCCCGACGCTCCCTCGCACGTGAGCGGCGGCTCGCACGCCGGGAGCGGGTCGCTGCAGCTCTCGCCGAGCCCTGCCGCCGTGCGCCGGCAGGTTCCCTCGAAGCAGAAGAGCCCCGCGCGCTCGGAGCACTCTGCCGTGCTCCCCTCGCAGGGCCGGCCCACGGACGAGACGCAGCGCCCGTCCACGCAAGTCAGCGCCGACGCGCAGCCGACGCGCTCACCGCACGCGCCGCCCTCCGATGCGAACGCGGGAACGCACGTCCCGCCGGCGCACACGCTCCCGCTCGCGCAGCGGTCGAGCGGCATGCACTCGGGAT
>JALYRN010001014.1 GCA_030855295.1 Myxococcota bacterium
TTTCGCGTTGGTGGGTGGTTCGTCTTGCGGGGGCGTCGGCCCGGCGGCGAGTGGGGCCCCAGCCCCACTCGCGATCTCGCTGGCTGCGGGTCGGGCGATCAGGAGACCAGCGCGCCGCGGCCGGGGCCCCGTTCGCACGACGTCGTCGGGCGGACGGGGTTTCGTGTTGGTGGGTGGTTCGTCTTGCGGGGGCGTCGGCCCGGCGGCGAGTGGGGCCCCAGCCCCACTCGCGATCTCGCTGGCGCGGGTCGGGCGGACGGGGTTTCGTGTTGGGAGGTGGTTCGTCTTGCGGGGGTGTCGGCCCGGCGGCGAGTGGGGCCCCCGCCGGCCGCGCACGGGCGATCGATCACCTCGGGCGGAAGACGTTCGACAGCTCGATGGTGTGCTCGCGGTCGGCGCCGACGCCGATCAGGGTGACCTTCGCGCCCGTGAGCTCTTCGATGCGAGCGAGGTAGGTGCGCACCGACGCGGGGAGGTCTTCGAGCTTGCGGCAGGTGGAGAGATCGCCGGTCCAGCCCTCGAGCTCTTCGTAGATCGGCTTCACCCGCTCGAGGCGATCGGGAGGAGGGAAGTCGACGCGCTGGCCATCGAGCTCGTAGCCGACCCCGAGCGCGAGCTTCGGGAGGCCCGAGAGGACGTCGAGCTTCGTGACCGCGAGGTCGCTGATGCCGTTGACGCGCACGGCGTGGCGCAGCACCGCGAGGTCGAGCCAGCCGCAGCGACGCGGTCGACCCGTCACCGAGCCGAACTCGTTGCCGGCGTTGCGCAGCGCGTCGCCCTCGGCGCCCAGCAGCTCGGTGGGGAAGGGGCCGCCGCCGACGCGCGTCGTGTACGCCTTGGTGATGCCCATGACGCGATCGATGTGCGTCGGCGCGATCCCCGCGCCCGCGCACGCGCCGCCCGAGATCACGGTGGAGCTCGTGACGAACGGGTACGTGCCCTGATCGAGATCGAGCATCGTGCCCTGCGCGCCCTCGAGCAGGATGTTCTTGCCGGACTCGCGCGCGTCCGCGAGCGCCTGGCCGGCGTCCCCGACGTGCGGCGCGAGCTCCTTCGCGAGCTCGCCGTAGCGCTGCACGATCGCGTCGATCGACGGAACGTCTCCGCCGAGCGCGGCGAGCGTCGGCTTCCACGCGTCGACGTTCGCCTCCAGCCGCTCGCGAAAGCGCGCCGGATCGATCAGGTCGGCGACGCGCACACCGCGACGCCCCGCCTTGTCCTCGTACGCCGGACCGATGCCGCGCTTGGTCGTGCCGATCGCGCCCGGAAGCCCCTCGCGCAGGGTGTCGATCGTGCCGTGGTGCGGCAGCACGACGTGCGCTCGATCCGAGATCAGCAGCCGCCCTTCGCCGAACAGCCCGCGCGCGCGGAGCGTCGCGATCTCTTCCACGAGCACCTCGGGATCGATGACGACCCCGGGCCCGAGCACGCACTTCGCGTCGGCGTGCAGCGCGCCCGACGGGATGAGCCGGAGCACGATCTTCTCACCCCCGACGACGAGCGTGTGACCCGCGTTGGCGCCGCCGCCGTAGCGCACCACCACGTCGGCCTCGCGGGTCAGTCGATCGACGACCTTTCCCTTGCCCTCATCGCCCCACTGGGCGCCGACCACTACGACAACGGCCATCGGCTCACCTTGTCTCGCGACCGGGCGCTACCCGGTCACGGCTCGCGCCCATCGGCCGAGCGCTGCCACGTCCTCGTCCACGTTCCAGCGCGCGCTCGCGCCGTCGTGCACCCGTCGAGCGGTGAGCCCCTTGCGGCCCACCGCGATCACCGCGTCGTAGCCCCATGCGCGCGCGAACGCGAGCGCCCCGTCCTCGTCCGAGCCCGGGAGCATCGCCGCGACCAGGCCCGCGTCCCGCAGCGTAGTCGCCGCGCGCGCCATCGAACGCGCCTCTCCGCCGAGCAGCACCAGCTTCGCGGGGCCTTTTGCGCTCGCGATGGCACCCTCGCTCGCGAGCGCCCACTCGAGGTGGTCGAGGTCGAGGCCCAGGCCGGTCGCGGGGAAGGGCGCGCCGAACCGGCCGAGCAGATCGTCGTACCGACCGCCGCCCCCGATCGACTCGCCCGGGCCCTCCGCGAGCAAGGTGAAGCTCGGGCCGGTGTAGTAGCCGAAGCCGCGCACCTCGCCGAGATCGAGCACCAGCCGCTCGCCGAGGCCGTGCGCGACGAGCTCCGCGTGCACCTCTTCGAGCGCGTCGAGGCGCTCCGCCGAGTCGCGACCCGGGAAGATGCGTCGCGCCGCGTCGAGCACCTCTCGACCTCCCCAGAGGTCGACCATCTCGATCAGCGTCGCGCGCGCCTTTCCGCGCACGCCGGCGCGGGTCGCGAGCGCCTCGAGCGCGCTGCGGTCCTTTCTCGAGAGCGCCTCGGCTGCCTCGCCACGCATCGGGGCCGGCAGCGCCGAGAGCGCAGTCCGCGCGACCGGGGAGAGCCCGAGCTCGATGCGGTGACGCCGAAGCCCGATCGCCTCGAGCGTGCGCGACGCGAGCTCGATCACCTCGACGTCGGCGCCCGGTCCTCCGAGCCCGATGCACTCGATGCCCGCCTGCGCGATCTGACGCTGACGCCGCGCGCGCCCGCGACGGCGACGGATCACCTGACCCTCGTACGCGAGCCGATACGGCGGCGGACGATCGGCGAGGCGTGTCGCGACGACGCGCGCGATCTGCGGCGTGATGTCGGGACGCAGCAGCGCGACCTCGCCCGTGTCGGCGTCGACGAAGCGCAAGAGCTCGCGACGATCCAGCGTCTCGAGCCCACGCTCGATCACGTCGGCGTGCTCGAACGGTGGCGTCGTCACGAGCTCGTAGCCGTAGCTCGCGAACGACTCGGCGATCGCGCGCGCGAGCCGACGTCGCGCCGCGGCGTGCGGCGGAAGGAGGTCACGCATGCCGGCGGGCGGCGCGAGCGGCAGGCT
>JALYRN010001015.1 GCA_030855295.1 Myxococcota bacterium
CACCGAGCGCGCCATCCTCGGCGGGCACGTCGTCGCCCGGCGCGCTCGCAGCCGACGAGAAGTGGGGTCGCGCGTCGGGCTGGAAGACCGGCTCCGCAGGCGGCAGCGACGCGACCGACCTCGCGATCAAGCAGCTCCTCGCGAGCGGCAAGACGAGCTCGGCGGCGCGCGTCGCGTGGGACGCCGGCCGGCTCGAGGATGCCGCGCGCTGGTTCGCGGAGTCCGGCCAGGACTACGAGACGGGCGCGGTGCTCTACGACCTCGATCGGCTCGACGGCGCGATGGAAGCGCTCCTGCGCGTCCCCCCGGAACACAAGCGACATCGGGTCGCCTGCGTGAAGCTCGTCGACGTCGCCAGCCGGCTCGGCCGCTTCGACTTCGAGCTCGACCGCGTGCTGACGCAGTTCGCGAAGGCGCCGCCGCTCGAGGGGAGCGAGGTCGCCACCTATCTCACGCTCGGTGATCTGTACGCGCGCAACGGCTTCCACGACGGCGCGCGCGGCGTGCTCGAGCAGGTGCTCCTGCACGACCCCGACCACGAGGGCGCGCGCGCCGCGCTCGACTCGCTCCCGGCAGCCGCCGACACCCGCCGCTCGCTCAGCGAGGCGCCGAGGAAGGCGCCCGCGCGATCGATGGCCACTCCGGGATCGCGCGCGCTGCCGGCGCTGCCGAGCCTCGAAGAATTCGTCGCAGAGGCGCGCCGCCACGCGCCCAAGAAGGTCACCAAGGGCACCTCGCCGTAAGCGGCTCCGCCTCTGGGCCTGTCTGAAGAACGGCTCCTGCGGTGCTACGGCGTCAGCGTGTAGTCCGCGAGCTCGACGCGGCGCGTGCGACGCCAGTAGTCGAACGTGAAGCCCGGCCACGTCAGCGAGTTGCGACCGCCGGCCGCCGCGAGATACCAGCTGTTGCAGCCCGACGCCCAGATCGTCCCGGCGAGGTCGTGCTGCAGGCGCTCGTTGAACTCCGCCTGCACACCCGCACGGACGTCGAGCGTGCGCAGCCGCCGCGCGCGCAGCGCCTCGATGCACTGCGCGGCATAGCGCGCCTGCGCCTCGATCATGAACACCATCGAGTTGTGGCCGAGCCCGGTGTTGGGCCCCATCAGGAGGAACAGGTTCGGGAAGCCGCTCACGGTGATCCCGAGGTACGCCTCGGGCGCGCCCTTCCAGACCTCGCTCAGCGTCGCGCCGCTCGTGCCCCTCACCGGGATCGTCGCGAGGTAGTCGGCGACCGCGAAGCCGGTGCCGTACAGGATCGCGTCGACCTCGCGCGTGACCCCGTCCTTCGTGCGCACGCCCCGCGGCGTGATCGAATCGATACGATCGGTGACGACCTCGACGTTCTCGCGGAGCAGCGCCGGATACCACTCGTTGGTCGGCAGGATGCGCTTGCAGCCCATGCGGTAGTCGGGCGTGAGCTTCGCGCGCAGCGCGTCGTCGGGGATGCTCGCCTCGAGGTGCCGGCGCGCCAGCACCTCCGCGAGCTTCAGGATGCGCGGCTCGACCACGAACCCGAGCGCGCGCGCCTCGTGCTGCACGTAGATCGCCGCACGGAGCGCTCGCTGCAGCGTGCGCGAGCGCGACAGGAGCGCCTTGGTGCGCGCGCGGAACGCGCGATCTGCCTTCGGCACGATCCACGGCGCGGTGCGCTGGAAGACGTGCATCGACGCGACGTCGGGCGCGATCCGGGGAACGAACTGGATCGCGCTGGCGCCGGTGCCGATCACGGCCACGCGCTTGCCGCGCAGATCGTAGTCGTGGTTCCAGCAGGCGGAGTGGAACGTCGTTCCTTCGAAGGTCTCGCGCCCCGGGATGTCGGGATAGGACGGCACGTGCAGGCCGCCGTTGCCGAGCACGAGCGCGCGGGCGCGCAGCGTCGCGCCGTCGCGCGTGCGCACGAGCCAGGTGCCGCTCGCGACGTCGTGCTCGGCGCCGATCACCTCCGCGCCGAACTGGATGTGCGGGAGCATCCCGTACTTGCGCGCGCAGTGACGCAGGTACTCGAGGATCTCCGGCTGCGGCGAGTACGACCGGCTCCAGCTCGGGTTGGGCTCGAACGAGAACGAGTAGAGGTGCGAGGGGATGTCGCACGCGGCGCCCGGATACGTGTTCTCGCGCCACGTCCCGCCGACGTCCTGCGCCTTCTCGAGGATGCGAAAGCTCTCGATGCCGGCCTTCTTCAGCTGGATGCCCATCGCGAGCCCGGAGAACCCGCTCCCGACGATGGCGACCTCGACGTCGATCGATGTGGACGACATGCGGGGTACTATTGAATATAGTTCAGTAGACGTCAAACCCTCACGTTCCGCGGGTCAGCTCCCCGATCAGCAGCCCCGCTGCGACCGCGACGTTGAGCGACTCGATCGCGCCGCTCCCCGGGATCGCGATCACCGCGTCGCACTGCGCGCGCACGCGATCGGAGATGCCCTCGCGCTCGTGTCCGAGCACGAGCACCGTCGGGCGCGCGAAGCGGAAGCCGATCGCGCGCGTCGTCGACGCGCCGTCGGCGGCGACGACCGAGATGCCCTTCGCGCGGAAACGCGCGAGGGTGTCGGCGAGATCCGTCGTTCGCGCGAGCGCGAGGTGCTCCGCGCCGCCCTCCGCGACCCGCACGGCGTCGGGCGCGAGGGCAGGGTGCGGCGCGATCGCGCCGAGCAGCGCGCCCTCGATCCCGAAGAACGCGGCGGTGCGAAGGATCGCGCCGACGTTGTACGGATTGCGTACCCGATCGAGCGCGATCGCCGCGCCGCGCGATCGCAGCAGGGCATCGGCGAGCTGCGCGGTGCTCGCCCACGCGCGAGGGCGCGCGAGCACGCAGAGCCCCTCGTGGTGCGTCGATCCCGCGATGCGCGCGAGCTCGGCGTCGCTCGCCTCGGCGATCGGGATCCGTCGCGCGTCGGCGAAGCGGCCGAGCTCGCCGATGT
>JALYRN010000183.1 GCA_030855295.1 Myxococcota bacterium
GGCCGCCGATCTGCTGGTGTCGTCCTCCGCTGCCCGGCCTGCTCGCCGAGCGCATCGAGCGCGAGCGCCTCGACGTCGCGCAGAGCGTCGTCGTCGGCACGATCGCGGCGCACCGTGCGATGGCCGACGCGGTCGGGCTCGCGTTCGTGCCCGCGTGAGCCTCTCGCCTCGCCCGCGCCCGGGAACGTTGTCCAGTGTCGGCGTGGACTTACGCTCTGTCGGTAGACATGACGCGAGGAGGCGCACGTGACGCGGGAGAATCCATGGGCGACCGCGGTGTCGATGATCGCGATCGGAGCCGTCGTGGCAGGCTGCGGCGGGGCGAGCACCCTGGCGGCGCCGGGGAAGGCCGGAGATGCGGTCGCGCACGGTGCAGAGGGGTCGAATCGGTGCGGCTCTCGATGCGCGCGGAGCCGAGCGTCGCGCCGGCGCTCGAGCACGTCACGCCGCTGCGGGTGCGCATCGAGAACGCCGGTACCGATCCGATCGAGGTGCGGTATCGGCACTTCGCGATCACGAGCACCGACGGCGAGCGCGCGTTCGTCGCGCTCCCGCCGTTCCACGTGCACGGCGAGGTCGCGACGCCGTCCTTCGTCACGACGGTCGACCACGCGCGGTTCGCGGTCGCGCCGACCTACGCCGCCTACTACGAGACGATCGCGGCGTGGGACGGAGCGTTCCGCTTCGACGACTTCCACTACGACGCGCAGGTCTCGACGTGGCGCGAGATCGGGCTGCCGAGCGCGCCGATGCTCGCGCGTGCGATGCCCGAGGGCGTGGTCCAGCCGGGCGGTCACGTCGAGGGCGTCGTCTACTTCCGTCGCCCTCCGCCGCGCATGCGCGATGGCCTGTTCCGAGCCGAGGTCGTGACGCTCGCCGGCGAGCGGCTGGGTCGCGCGGAGATTCCGCTCCCGCTCTGACGCTGATCTCGGGCGCCCGAGCGGCTCACGGCGTCACCGTGATCGCCTCCTCGAACGCGCCGGCGCGCACGACGTGCGTGCCGGGCGCGAGATCGATCAGCGGATGCCACGCCTCGAAGGGCACCTCCGCGCCGATGCACTCGCAGTCGGACTCGACGCAGGTCCGGAGCGACAGCGCGCGCTCTCCGGCGGGCCCGATGCCCTCGTCGACGGCCGGCGCCGGCGGCATGCAGCAGAGTCGCTCCGTGCCGGAGATCACCGCCCAGTGGATCGCGGGCCCGGCGCGGACGAGCGGGCCCGGCGCGACGATGCGCAGACCGGTGGGCGCGAGCGCACGACAGCGGTCGCGCGTCGTGACCTGCACGGTGTGCGGCCCGCGCGGGAGCGAGAGCGTGTGCGTGCCGACCGGCAGGACGTCGCTCACGACGCTCGCCTCGTAGCCGCCGTCGATGCAGTCGCACTCGTCGCAGCACTCACAGAGCTCCATCCCCAGCGCGAGCTCGGGGGAGCGCTGCAGGCGCGCGGCCGGGGTGCACGAGCACGACACCTCGTCGCGCTCGATCAGCGTGGCGGCGAGCGGCTGATCGTCGAAGAGGACGCGCGGCACGCGCGTCTCGTCGGCGCTCACCGAGCGACACATCGGTGGCGTCGTGATCGCGAGCGTGCACGAGGACCCGTGCGAGCGGACGGTGTACACGCCCGGCTCGAGCACGCCGAGCGAGACGCGGACCTCCTCGACCGGTCCGACGCAGCGGCACCCCTCGCAGCAGTCGCACGCGTTCCAGGTCAGCTCGACGTCGAAGGCGTCGCCCGAGCGACGGAGCATCGGCGTCGCGGTCCCGGTGCTGCAGCAGCGGCTCGGCGAGGTCGAGATCGTCACCGACGACTCCGCGCCGGGCGCGGCGTCGCAGCGGATCGACGACACCGTCGCGGGCAGCTCGAGGCACATGCCGCCGTCGGCGCCGGCGCCGGGATCGGGCTGCATCCCGTGGGAGTCGAAGCAGCCCGACAGCGCGAGGACGCCGAGTGCCAACGTGAGCCGTGCAAAGCGCATCGGCGCGCGAGCTGCACGAGCGATGCCGAGGCGAGCACTCCTGCCCTCCGGGGCGAGCACTCCTGCCGAGTCACTGAGAATCGGCTCGCCCGCTCCGGGCACTTCCGTCCGCGCGCGCTTGATCGGCTCGCCCGCTCCGGGCGCTTCCGTCCGCGCGCGAAGCGCGCGCTCCCGTGCGCGCCCTCCGGGGCGAGCACTCCTGCCGAGTCACCCCGCGAAGTGCTGCTCGTAGTAGGTGACGAGGCCATCGCGCGACGCGACGAAACGGATCGTCCCGTCCTGCGAGACCACGATCACCAGCCCGTGCGGGTGTGCCTGGACGAAGCGGTACGCGGCGCGATGCCGCGTGCCGACGTTCTCCTCGTCGTCGTCGATCGTGTGCTCGCCCTCGCCATCGAGCGCGCGGCGGATGCGCATCGCTGTGTCCTGCCGCGCGGTGGGCGCGAGCGCGGCGATCTCCACGCCGAACGCGAGCAGCTCGAAGCCCTTCGTGAGCACCACCGCGCCGTCGGTCGCCGACAGCGCCGCGATCGTGCGCGACAGCTCGAACACCGCCGCTTCGGCCTCGGCGAGCTCGCCCGCGGACTCGAGGAAGTCGCGCGCCGAGATCGTCGAGGTCGGACTGCCGCGCCTTCGCGCGACCGAGTCGGTGATCGCACGCAGCAGCGCGAGGTAGCGGGTGCGCGCGGGTCCCGCGGCGAAGCGGTACTTCGCGCGGAGCGTGCTCGCGAACAACGCGTCGACCTCGTCGGCGTCGACGAACACGATCATCCCGCCGTGGTGCGCCTCGCGCATCAGCCAGAGCGCGCGGCGGACCATCTGCTGCGAGATCGAGCTCACGAGCGACTCGTCGAGCGAGGGCCCGCCGGGCTCCCGCGCGCTCTCGTGTCGCGCGACCAACTCGGCGCGCACCGCGGCGAACAGCGCAGGCATCCAGCGAGACGCGAACACGTCCGTCCGCAGCGTGACCAGGCGTCCGCCCTCGAGCCCGGCCACGAAGCGCTCCCCCGCGTGGACGGCGATTCGCGCGGGGCCGCGCACGTGCACCACCGTGCCGGCGATGGACGGCGCTCCGCTCGCGCGTCCGCCCCACGTCGGCGCGAGCCACTGCGCGCCCGTCGAGACGATCCCCCAGATGCGCAGCTCACCGTCGGCATCCGGCTCGACACCGACGAACGAGGTCTCGAGCGGCACCGCGACGGCCAGCCGGCGCAGCTCCTCCACGTCGAGCGGCCGCGTGCGATCGAAGCGCAGCGCGAGCGGCCCCTCGTCCGAGGGCGCGGCGCAGAGCTGCCCGGAGCGCGTCAGCGCGATCCGCACGCGCACCGGGCGTCCTTCTTCGCGCAGCATCGACGCGTGGTACGCGACCTCGAGCACCGCGCGTCGTGACTCGGCGAGCGGATCGGGCGGCACGTCCGCAGGCCACTGCGCGACGACGAGCGCCTCGAGATCGGACGGGTAGTGGAAGATCTCGGCCACGGGTCCTGCACGCGATCCTGGGGCCTGAACGTCGCGCCGTCACGGACGACGGTGGCAGGCGAGCCGATCAGGACGGCGAGCTCGCGTCGATCAGCGAGAGCACGTGGGCGGGATCGACGGGCTTCACGAGGTGGTGCGCGAAGCCCGCCGTCCGCGAGCGCTCCGCGTCGACGTCCTGACCGTACCCGGTGATCGCCACCAGCAGGCACTCGGCGCGCGCCGCGAGGAGCTGCTCGGCGAGCTCGTATCCGTCGATGACCGGCAGCCCGATGTCGAGCAGCGCGACGTCGTGATCGGCCTCTCGTGCATGCGCGAGCGCGGTGACCGGATCGTAGAAGACCTCGACCTGGTGACCCGCTGCGCGGAGGAACTCCGCCAACATGTCGGCCGCGTCGGTGTTGTCGTCGACGACGAGCACGCGCCGGCCGAGCCCCGCCGGCTCGATGGTCGAGGGCGACGGCGCGGCGATCGAGCGCTCGTCGACGACCCCGGGCAGCCGCACGACGAACTCGCTCCCGGTGCCCGGTCCGTCGCTCCGCGCCTCGACCGAGCCTCGGTGCAGCGTGACCAGGCTCCGCACGAGGGCGAGCCCGATCCCGAGCCCGCCCTCGTGTCGGTCGAACGAGCGGTGCCCCTGCGTGAACGGCTCGAACAGCCGCGGAAGGAGCTCGGGCGCGATCCCGCGTCCATCGTCCTGCACCCGCACGATCAGCTCGTCTCCCCCGCGCTCGGCGCTCAGCCGCACGTGCCCGCCGGGCTCGGTGTAGCGCGCGGCGTTCGTGAGCAGGTTCGCGACGACCTGCGCGAGACGCACCGCGTCGCCTCTCCAGTGCATCCCCGCCGGCACGTCGATATGCAGCTCGTGGCGACGCTGCTCGAAGAGCGCGCTCGCCATCTCGACGGCCTTCGAGAGCACCTCGGCGACGTGAGCGACGTCGATGCGCAGCTCGATCTTGCCGCGCGTGATCTTCGAGACCTCGAGGAGGTCGTCGACCAAGCGCGTGAGGTGGGCGATCTGTCGCTCGATCACCGCGAGCTCCCGGGTCGAGGCGAGCTCGCCCCGCATCCGGATCAGCTGGAGCGCCGTGACGATCGGCGACAGCGGGTTGCGGAGCTCGTGCCCGAGCATCGCGAGGAACTCGTCCTTGGCGCGGCTCGCGGTCTCGAGCTCGAGGAGGAGCTTGTCGCGCTCGAGACCGGCGCGCTCGAGCGCCTGCCTCGCGCGCACCGACTCGGTGATTTCGATCGCGACCGCCATCATCCCGATCACGTCGCCGTAGCCGTCGCGCAGCGGCTCGAGCGTGAAGTCGAAGTACCCCTCCTGCAGCTCGCCCTTCGCGCCGCGACGCAGCGGCAGCCGCGCTTCCTTCGCGACGTAGCGCTCGCCCCCGCGATACACCTCGTCGAGGATCGCGGGCAGCGCGGTGCCCTCGAGCTCCGGAAACGCCTCGCGGTAGCTCTTCCCGACGACGCGCCGATCGACCATCTCCTCGTACGACGGATTCGCGAGCTGGAAGACGTGCTCGGGGCCGAAGAGGAGCGCCGCCGCGAAGGGCGCCTGCTGCACCAGCTGATCGCGCGCCCGCTGGATCTCCTCCTGCGCGCGGAGCGTCTCGATGCGCGGCTCGGCACGGCCGATCTGGGTCGCGAGCGACTCGAGGTGCGCTCGGTACACGTCGTCGTACGGCAGCCGCGGGCTGAGGCCGAGCACCGCGAGCGCGAACGGTGCGCGCTCGGCTGACGCGGCGATCGGGAGCGCCAGGGCCACGGTCGACGGCTCGGGCCACGGCGTCGCCGGCAATGCCACGCCCGCGCGCGAGAGATCGATCTCGAACGGCTCGAGCGCCGCGCCCGATCGCTCGAGCCGATCGCGCACGAGCTGCGTCACGGCGCTCACGGTCGCGGGCTCGGCGCCCCGCTCGTCGACCACGCGTGGCGCGCCCCGCGCGACGTCGATGCGGTACAGCACGGACCACGGGACGGCCCTCGGCTCGCCGGCGATCACGTGCCCCGCGGCGCGCAGCATGTCGTCGATCTCGAACGCCGAGGCGAGCGCGTCCGAGAGCGCTCGCATCGTCCGCAAGCGTCGCGTCAGCACGACGTTGCTCGTCGTCTCGGTGCACACGACCAGCGTGCCGCCGATCGAGCCGTCGTCGTCGATCACGGGCGAGTAGCCGTAGGTCCAGTAGACCTCCTCGATGCGTCCGTTGCGCTCGATCGGGACGAGCGCATCGACCTGCCAGGTCGACTCGCCGCGCTGCATGACGCCCTCGATCTGAGGGCCGATGATCGGCCAGATCTCGGGCCAGCAGTCGCGGCCGCGCTGGCCCATCGCGGCCGGATGACGGCCGACGCCGAAGCTCGGCCGGTAGGCATCGTTGTAGAACTGGACGAGCTCCGGGCCCCACCAGAGGAACATCGGGTGCCGAGAGAGCAGCAGCGTCGCGGCCGTCGTCCGGAGCGCTCGCGACCATCCCGCGACCGGCCCGAGCGGCGTGGCGGCCCAGTCCAGCGCGCGCACGATCTCGCATGCTTCTCCGCCCGCGGGGGGAAGCCAGCTCCACGCGTCGGAGCGCGGCTCGGTCATCGTCGCGCATCGTGGCACGGGAGCGGCGTCGGATCACGCTCGATGACGCGGCGCGGGCGCGGGGCCATGGTGGGGCTCATGCGCGAACTCGTCGACGAGCTCTGCTCGGATCGGTGCGCCGGCCGGGCGACCGGGAGCTTGGGAGGGCGCCTCGCGCGGGGGATCGTCGTCGACGCGCTGCGCGCCGCGGGCGTCGACCCTGCGGAGCAGCCGATCCCGCGCGTCGACGGCGCGAACGTGCTCGCGACCATCCCGGGGGACCTCGAGCGCTACGTGCTCGTGGCGGCGCACTACGACCACCTCGGTCGCGACGGCGGCGCGATCTACCGCGGCGCCGACGACAACGCGGCGGCCGTCGCGATCCTCGTCGACGTCGCGCGCGCGCTCGCGGCGGATCGACCGCGCGGGCGCGGCGTGATCATCGCGGCGTTCGACGCCGAGGAGCCGCCTCACTTCACGAACGACACGATGGGGTCGCTCCACTTCGTGCGGCACCCGCTAGTGCCGCTCGATCGGATCGATCTGATGGTGTGCATGGAGCTGGTCGGGCACTCGCTCGGGGATGCGCGCCTGCCGAGCGAGGTCCAGCGCACGCTGTTCCTGCTCGGCGCGGAGCGCAGCGAGGGCACGCGGGAGCACGTCGAGGAGCTGGCGCGCAGCGAGCCGGGGCTGATCGTGCGGCCCGCCGACGCCGAGGTGATCCCGCCGCTCAGCGACTACCTCGGGTTCTGGGATCGCCAGCGCCCGTTCGTGCTGCTGACGGGCGGCCGCAACCGCTACTACCACACCCCGCAGGACGTCCCGGCGCACCTCGACTTCGCGCGCATGGGCGCGACCGCGCGCTGGCTCGAGCGCTTCGTGCGCGATCAGTGCGCGCGCGGCGCGGAGCCGTTCGTGTTCCGGAACCGGCGCGACGACCTGACGACGCTGGAGTCGATCCGCGCGCTCCTGCTCGCGCTCGCCCCGGCATCGGAGATCGCGGCGGCCGGGCTGGGCATCGCCGATGGGCTGCGGGCGCGCGTGCTCGCGGACCGAACGCTGCCCGACGCGCTGCGCCCGGACCTCGCGCAGCTCGTCGCCGGCATCGAGTCCGGGCTCGCGTGATCGGAGCGCGCCGATTCAATCGTGCGGCGTGGTCGCGCGCATCGAGGGGCGCTCGCAGAACCGGTCGTACCACGCGAACAGCGCGGGGCGGCCGGTTCGCAGGTCTCCCATGAAGCCGCGGAACTCGAGCCAGCCGAGCGCGGCGGCGATCGTGATGGAGCCGAGATCGGCTCCGTCGCCGAACGTGCCGGCCTCGCGCTCGAGCGCGTCGAGCGCGAGGCGCACCTTTGCTGACTGTCCTTCGATCCACGGCGCCCACTGCAGCTCCTCGGGGCGGTTCCGCCGCTCGTAGAAGACCTGGACCGCGGCCTCGAGCATGCCGTTCGCGAGGGCCTCGCGCCGGAGCGCGGTCCAGCGCGCGGGGCCGCTCGTCGGCAGGATCGTCGCGCCGGCGCTGCGCTGCGCGTCGAGGTACTCGCAGATCACGTGCGAGTCATAGAGCGAGCTGCCGTCGTCGAGCACGAGCGCGGGGATCTTCGAGAGCGGGTTGTCGCGCGAGAGCACCTCGTCGGGCTGCATCGGGCTCGGCCGCAGGAACGTGGTCTCGATGCGATCGGCGACGCCGACCTCGTGCGCGACGATCATCACCTTGCGGACGAACGGAGAGGTCGGCGTGGAGTAGAGCTTCATCGGGCGTCTCCTGACGGTGCGCGTGTACCAGCCACGCCGGCCGCTCGCCACGACCACGACGCGCGCTCTCCGCGGTCCGACGGTGGATTTTCGGAATCGCGCGCCGGACGGCGTCTACGTCTGCCCACGCTGTCTCGATCGCGCTCCGTTCGCGACCGACTGCGGTCGGTGTCGCGTCGCGATGCACGGCTCGGAGCGGATCGTGTTCGTCCGGGGCACGCCGCTCGCCGAGCCGATCGCGATCGGGGGAGCGCGCTTCGTCGGGATCGGCGCGTCGCTGGTGCTCCTGCTGACGTCCCTGGTGATCGGATGGCTCTCGCAGATCGATCGAGCGATCGGATGGCGTTCCGGCGACGCCATGCTGGCGTCGTGGGTCGCGTGGCTCGGGCTCTCGCTCCTCGTGGCCTCGTGGCTCGGTCCTCTGCTGGTCGCATCGCTCGGCCGGATCATCTCGCGCGTGCGTCGTCGGATCGGTCGCATCCCGGCACGCTCGACGCGTGAGCTGCCCGTCGAGGGCGAGGCGCGCGTCCGCGGGGTCGTGCGCGTCGAGCGAGGCTGCGTCGCGATCGTCGACGACGTGGGCATGGCCGAGCTGTCGCCGAGCGCGCGCGTCCGGGTGTGGGACGAGGACGGCAGCGCGGGGTCGGCGCTGGTCGACGGCGACGAGGTCGAGGTCGTCGGCTGGGGCAAGCGCGTCGGGCGCGGCGGCTTCCGCGACGGAGGCGCGTTCGTGTTCGACGGTGCCGAGGCAGACGTATCCGTTCGCGTCGCTCGGCGTCGCGCGTGAGCGGGCGCTCTCGATCGCACCACGCGTCCGCGCGCGCTAGAACGTCGCGCATGAGCGACGGAAAGCCCACGTGCACGGCGTGCGGATGCGTGATCGCGGTCGCGGACTCGCGGCCGCGGCTCTGCGCGTCCTGCGGGGAGAAGACCGGGCTGCCCCGGCCCTCGCCATCGCTCCGTCCGCCGTCACCCTGCGCGCGATGCGCGCACCGCGAGATCGTTCGCGTGCAGATGCGCGAGCGCACCACCCACGACCGCGGCACGAACAACATCGAGATCGCGCGGCCGCTAGCGCTCACGTGGGCGCGCGGCCGCGAGTCCGCGGCGCTCCTCTCGTTCGAGACCGTCCCGTCGGCGCGTCCGGATCTCGACCAGCCGCTCGGGCTGCTCGAGGCGTACGTCTGCCGAGCGTGCGGTCACACCGAGCTCTTCACGCGCGAGCCCGAGTCGATCCCGATCGGCCCGGCGTACGGCACCGAGCTGATCGTCGCGCCGAGCGACGGCACGTATCGCTGAGCCCACAGGAGTGCTCGCCCCGGAGGGACCGGACGGTCTCGAATCGCCCCACCCCGGTGGTCGCCGGCGACGGTGTCACAGGACGCGCTCGAGCTTCGCGCTGCGGACCATCGCCGATGGGGCGAGATGGCGCTTGGCGTATCGATTGCTCACCTCCGTCCGAGGAGAAGTGAACATGGAAGCTCTCGCTCGGAAGCACGCCCCGCTCGCCCTCTGGCTCGCCACCGCCCTCACGCTTTCGGGGTGCCAGCTCGTCGCAGGGGTCTTCAAGGCGGGCGTCTGGATCGGCGTCCTGGCGGTGCTGCTGTTCGTCGGGCTCGCGGCGGGCGTCGCGACGTTCGTGAAGCGCCGGAGAGGCGGGCCGGCGCGGCAGCTCTGAGTCGACAGGAGTGCTCGCCCCGGAGGGCGCGCACGGGAGCGCGCGCCGCGCGGCCTGCAGGAGTGCTCGCCCCGGAGGGCGCGCACGGGAGCGCGCGAGCCGATCAAGCGCGCGCGGACGGAAGGTCCCGG